>NZ_JBFUIV010000007.1:0-242707 GCF_056401715.1 Bacillus sp. P4_E1 | reverse complement strand
CTCGCAAAGGAAACTGCCATGACAATGCTTGTATTGAATCATTCTTTTCTCATTTTAAATCTGAAATGTTTTATCTCAATTATTATCAAACAAAAGAAGAATTGATTCAAGCAATTGAAACATACATCTATCATTATAACTACAAACGATTCCAAAAACGACTCAATCATCGAGCTCCGATTGAATATCGAATCTCAATGGCTGCTTAGTCTTTTTTTAAAGCTGTCTACTTGACGGGGATAAGACCAGACTACTTGTCCTTTCTTTTATCCATACTCAATAATATTAAGCTTGGAATGTTTCTGTTAGTACAGGAACGATTTGTTTTTTACGAGATACAACACCTTTTAAAGTAGCTGTGTTGTTTTGTAATGTTACGTTGTAAGCTTTCTCAACAACGTTTGTTGCTTTACCAATCGCAAGACCAACAGAATCGTTAGTTAAGATATCAGTTACAACGAATAAGAATAGGTCCAAACCTTTTTCTTCTACTACTGTAGTGATAACTTTTTCAAGTTCTGCTTGGTGTACAAGAACGTCGTTTGTATCAACAGCGTTTACTTGTGCGATTTCAACTTTCGCGCTACCCATTTGGAATTCTTTAGCGTCAAGAGAGATTAATTGCTCCATTGTTTTTCCGCTTAAATCAGCACCAGCTTTTAACATTTCTAAGCCGTAGCTATCTGCATCTACACCAGCGATTTCCGCTAATTCACGAGCTGCTGCTACGTCTTGTTCTGTGCAAGTTGGAGATTTGAATAGTAAAGAATCTGAAATGATTGCAGATAACATTAAACCAGCAACTTCTTTACGAATTGTAACGCCATTTTCTTTGTACATTTTGTTTAAGATTGTAGCTGTACATCCAACTGGCTCACAACGGTAGTAAATAGGATCGCTTGTTTCAAAGTTAGCAATACGGTGATGGTCAATAACTTCTAACACACGAACAGATTCGATATCGTTAGCACTTTGTTGACGCTCGTTATGGTCAACTAAAATAACGTTGTCCACTTCGTTTGCTACTGTCTCAACAAAACGCGGTCCTTCTACTTTAAAAGAGTCTAACGCAAATTGAGTTTCACCACTGATTTCGCCTAAACGTACAGGCTCAGCATTCATTCCTAATTCTTTTTTCAATTCTGCATAAGCAATCGCAGAACAAATTGCATCTGTATCTGGGTTTTTATGYCCGAAAACTAGTACTTTTTCCATGTTTTCCACCTCTTCATGAAAAGGATATCTTAAAGAAGCAAATATGACAATATTTAAAGCCGAATTTTTTATAAATAATTGTACTTTCTTCTATATTTTTCATAAAAAAATCATCTAAAATGAATTAGATGATCAAAATGTATATTTAATTTAAAATAGTGTAGGAACTTGCACTACATTGTTAAAAGCAAAATTGGAATTTAAACCATTATTCACAAGGTTCACATCAATAACTTGATAAAACGCATTTCCAGTGTCCGCAATCTCCCAAACAGCTAAAATAAGATGGTAGCCACTACGGTCAGTTGGTACATTTGCTTCATGCGTTACTGTTGTCCCCGGTCTAACTCCGCCATCATTTTTTACATAGAACGGCACTAAATCTAAACTAGACCTTGTTAAAGGCATATTTGGATTCCAATCCTTCTTTGTAATGTAGTATTTCCATTCTTTCGTACTATGAGGAGCGGTTAGTTTCCACTTGAATGTATTCATCCCGCCGTTTAACGTAACTTTCTTCCACCTATCAACTGCTTGAACGTCTAAAGCAGGAAAATGGCCAGCTCCTGCGATTTGTCCATCAGAAGGTCCTAATTGTGGAAACCCCCCTATTCCTTCTACACTTTGTGGTTCATATTGAACTGGACCGCAATTTACATTTACCCCTTGCTTACATAAATAAGATCGGCTCGCTGGTGATTCTACATACCCATGAGCTGAAGCCTTTTCTGAAAATCCAAATGTTAATAACCCCGTAAGTAATATCCCGCCACATAATATAACCTTCTTCACCTTTTGTAAACTTGTCTTTTTCATTCTTTCATCCCCTTCCCAAAAATGAAATGAAAATAACTATAGTTGCCTAGTCATCTTCTCTACATCCATTATAAGTGGAAGAGTATTACTAAAAGAACCCTCTAAAAACTTTCTCAAATTCTTCTAGCTACAAAAATATCAATTCTTCACGCATTTTAATTACCAGTTATCAAATCTATTATTTATTTTGTCGTTTTACTGTTAAATACTTATAACACCGTCTGAAAATACAAACGGCGTTAAAGTAGTTAATAATTACTTACAATTATATATCACAGTGTAGCTTCGAAAAAAGTTTGATTACATTAACTCTATAAACCTAGATAAAATAATATAAAGAAAAAGTGTGTTTTGAAAAAGATTGATCTAAACACGCTTTAAATATACTCAATTAAACCATTCGTTTATAAATAAATTACGAAATTGGCAAAGGTAGTCTAGTTATCAAATAGCCCTCTCCCTCTCAGATTTGCGGAAACTGGCTCCTTTCCTATCTCACGTGCCCATATAGATAACTGGCCGATATGGTGGATTTCATGGACAATGACATGACGTATTATCTCTCCGTGTGTACATTCAATGACTCGGCGCCTGATTGGGGCGTCTCTAGAGCTAATCGGTTCTTCATTGAAATCAGTTTCTGAAAGTTTCCGAGAATCCATTTCATTTGTCCAAGAGGTCACAAATGGCTTCACTTCCTCGTGGTATTGATCCGAAAGATTTTTCACTTTTTGCAAGCTGGCATACTCTTCAAACAATGGCTCCTCAGGAACTGGCTCACCTCGCAAACCTAAGATCCACATATATTCCACATCTACAATGTGAAATAGGGTATGTAGTATACTGCCGAACCCACCGACCCGTTTCTTTAATAGTTCTTCATCCGGCATGTCTTCGCACAATGTAAACCACTCATCACGAACTTGCCAGTTATATTGAAACAGTTTCAACATCACAGCAACCTCCATCTTTTAGATTAACATTTAATATTCACCAAAAGACTTCAAAATTCCTATTTAAATAATACCTCTTATAAACCTATTAAAACCTTATACAAATTGGCCCTCAAATTGAACATTCAATATGAAGTTAATGAATGAAAAGAAAACCCCTATTATACAGGGGTTTATCAATCTTTTTATAAATCAATACTCAGACCTAATAACAACTTCGTGGTTTGAAAATATCCCTCTTTTTAAATAAAAATACTAAATCATTTTATAATAAATAACCGTTGCATCTAACTCACCATTCGGAGAAATTGCATATTCAGGTATTTTTCCAACTTCTTGATAGTCTAATGATTTATACAATCTATTGGAAGGGTCTCCTTCTCTCGTATCTAGTACTAAAAGAGAYCGTTTTTCTTGTTTTGCTCGCTCCTCTGCTTTTTGCATGAGTAAACGTCCAATACCATTACGTCTAAAGTTTGGATGAGTCATTAACTTGCAAATTTCAGCTCTATGTATCCCATTAGGCTTTGTAACTAAATGTAATCGAATACTCCCTGCCACTTCATTGTTTATTTTAGCAACATACAATATCACTTCTGGTGCTAATACAGTTTGCCAATAATTTGTTGCTTCTTTTTGTTCCAGTGGAGGTAAAAAACCAATTGACGCCTCATCATTTACTACAGTTTTCAACAGTTCAGAAAGCTCTTCAATGTCTTCATCAAGTCGTTTAATTTCTTCTATTACTATACTTCGCATTCCTTTTCCCCCTTTTGTTTCATTGTAACAACTTTTAAAGAAGGAATAATGAAATTCTAAGATGAAATTATTAAATATATGATTTTTTAAAGAAAGGATACCTATATGAAGTATATATTAGATAGGAAATATGCAAGAGAATTACTCCAGTGGGCATATGAGCAAAACCCAGGTCCGTGGTTCGATCATTCACGTAATGTTGCCCTTGCAACTGAAAAGATAGTTGTTGAACTTATTAATAATGGGTACGACCTAGATGCTGATATAGCATACAACGCTGCCCTCCTGCATGACATAGGAAGATATAAAGGTTTTACTAAATCTGTTATTCATTCCTATGATGGTTATATGTATATGAATGATTTAGGGTATACAGGAAACGCCATTATATGTGTGACGCATTCATTTCCTTGCAAAAATGAGCATTTAGATATCGCGGCAGAGTGGAGCATTGTTCCTGATTATATGGAAAGCCGATTAATTGAAATATTGAATGAAAACAGTGACTACGACTTATACAATAAGGTGATTACCCTTTGTGACGCACTTGCTGATGCGGAAGGCTTTACTACTCTTGAAAAAAGATTGATTTCAGTTGGTTTACGTCATGGCACAACCTCTCATACTTCTTTACATTGGAAGGGATTCTATGCAATTAAGAAAGAATTAGAATCTTTAATTGGTAAGAGCATATACACACTTCTCCCTAATATAGAGACATCGATTTATAAAAATATAGAATATTAAAATGGGATTTGACTTGATAGAACATAAAGGTAACTTTGATTTTGGATATGAAGATATTGCGGGTATATCTCGGAAATGTAAATTTTCTAATTGTTCGCATACAAATGAACCACACTGTGCAGTAAAAAAAGCTATCTCTGACGGCATACTTTCTGAAGAAATATTTAATAGTTTTTATAGAGATTTAAACGAGGCACACTATGTTTCTAAACAGAGTAATAAAACAAAAGCTATCGACTATATGAAACAATTGAAACTCTTTCAAAAAAATTAGACTAAACTAGAAAGTCCCCCTTAAAAGAATATTTTAAGGAGGGCTTTTTCTTGTTTAATGACTTTGATGTTTCAATTCCACCAGACATTCTTGTACTAAGGTTACTGCCTGACTCATTGCAGCTCCCCCAGCAAACGCGGCTGAAACACCACAAGCTTCTAAAATTTCTTTATCAGAACATCCTTGGTCAATACAGCCCTTCGTATGATAAATCGTACAATATTCGTCTTGTGTTGCTAAACTAATCCCTAATGCAATGAGCTGCTTTTCTCTTTTAGTTAATGTACCCTCCTGAAAACATGCTTGTGTAAAAGCGTTATATGTTTCTGCAATTTCAGGGATTTGTTGCGTAAAATTCCCTATACCTTCTTTATAATCAAGTAATACATCATTTATAGAGCCATATTGTTGATTTTCCATCGTATATCCTCCATTCATTTTATTCACACTTACTTTAGTATGAGATAAAATGAAGGACATATACAAATATTTACTTTAAAAAATAGAATGAATTTTCAGTTTATTTAACTTTTAAATTTGCACATCTACAGTTTCAGCCCATTATCTACTGACACTTTTTCTTTAGAATTTTTCCTTTCAACCACTTTACTTCTTTCTTCCCAAAATGTTAAACCTTCAATTCCCACATTTTTAGGATCAAACACTGGATCTTTCCCTTCTTTTTTCTGCGTTTCATAGTCTTTTAACACTTTTAATGCTGTTTTACTTAATAATAGAATCGCGATTAAGTTTAACCATGCCATACTACCGATTCCTAAATCTCCAAGGTTCCATAATAGCGACGCTGATTCTACGCTACCGATGTAAACCATAATTAAAAACCCAATTTTCAAAACTGGTTTTAACCAGCTATATTTGAGATCACGATCTAAATAAGTGAGTGTCGTTTCAGCGATATAGTAGTACGCGAGTAAAGTTGTAAATGCAAAAAAGAAGATTGCGATTGAAATAAATATTGGACCAAATCCTGTCATAACAGTTTCAACTGCTTGTTGTGTATAGATTGGACCTGCATCTACATTTCCCATATTCTTTACAATAGCGCTTTTCCCTTCAGGTATTACATTATACATACCCGTTATTAATATCATAAGAGCTGTCGCTGTACATACTACAATTGTATCAATATATACAGAAAACGCTTGAACTAGCCCTTGTTTTGCAGGATGTGATACTTCAGCAGCAGCTGAGCTATACGTCGCTTCTCCAACACCAGCAACATTTGAAAATACAGCACGTTTTACCCCCCATGCAATTGCTGCACCGACGATTCCGCCAAACATTTCATTTACACCAAATGCACTAGAGAAAATTAATGCAAACATACTTGGAATTTCCGTTACATTGGCAATTAATACGATACATGTAACAATTACATAACCAATTGCCATAAATGGAACTAGCATTTGAGAAACGCCCGCAATTCTCTTTACGCCACCAAAAATGATAGCTGCTAATAATACGACTAACAATATACCAGTTATATATTTGCTAATACCATTAGAATTTTCAAATCCAACTGCGATACTACTCGATTGAATACCTGGTAATAAAACGCCATATGATAGTGTTACAACGACCGCTACAATGACCGCAAACCATTTCATCTTCAAGCCTTTCTCAATGAAATATGGCGTACCACCACGGTATTCATTGCCTACTTTACTTTTATATACTTGTGCTAATGTTGATTCAACAAATGCACTAGCTGCTCCTAATAATGCCATCACCCACATCCAAAATACAGCTCCAGGTCCGCCGAAAGCGATAGCTGTCGCTACTCCTGCGATATTACCAATTCCAACCCTACCTGATAATGCCAAACAAAATGCTTGAAAGGATGATATCCCAGTCTCCGAGCTCTTCCCTTCAAATAATAGTTTAATCATCTCCTTAAAATAGCGAATTTGTAAAAAACGAGTTGCAATTGTGAAATACACTCCTGCTCCTAATGCGAAAACAACTAAGCCAATACTCCAAACTTGCCCTACTAACCATTCTACTAACTGCTCCATCCAAATCCCCCTTATAATTCTTTTGAAAAAGCAATTTTATATATAAGAAAACGGACAACTATTATTAAACCTTCCAGTTGTCCGCATCTCTCATTATTTCATCCCTCTATTTATTAACAGTTAGACTCTCTATTACTTTATATTTACCCAAACACTTTTCACTTCTGTATAGTTATCAAGGGCGTATGAACCTAATTCACGTCCGATACCAGATTGCTTATATCCACCAAATGGTGCAGCTGCATTTTCTAAGTTATAATCATTAATCCACACTGTTCCTGCCTTTAATTTATTGGCAACTTGATGTCCGGTTTTAATATTTTGTGTCCATACGCCCGCAGCAAGCCCGTAAGACGAGCGATTTGCTCTTTCAATTACTTCTTCTGTCGAATCGAACGGGAGTACAACGACAACTGGTCCGAAAATTTCTTCCTTAACGATTGTCATATCGTCTGTAACATTTGTGAATACTGTTGGCTGTACAAAATAACCTTTTTCAAATGCACGTTTACCACCAGCTGCAACAGTAGCACCTTCAGATTTTCCTTGTTCAATGTAATTTAGCACACGCTCTTGTTGTTTTTTAGATACGAGCGGTCCCATTTCAGTTTCCGCCTCCATACCTGCCCCTAGCTTCACGTCATTCGCCATTTTTACAAGTTCATTTACGACTGTTTCATAATGTTTTCGGTGGACAAACACGCGAGAGCCTGCACTACAATTTTGACCATGATTATACATAATACCTTGGAACGCACCGTTAATCGCTTCTTCTAAGTCAGCATCTTCTAAAATGATGTTTGGTGACTTACCACCAAGTTCTAACGTTACATGTTTAATTGTTTCTGCAGATTGACGCATAATATATTTCCCTGTAACTGTTGAACCTGTGAAAGCTACTTTATCAATATCATGATGGTTTACAATTGCCGATCCTGCTTCAGGACCGAAACCTGGTACAAAGTTTACGACACCGTTTGGAAAACCAGCTTCTTTAAAAAGCTTCGCTGTATATAGTAAAGATAAAGGTGTTTGCTCTGCTGGTTTTAATACAATCGTACAACCCGTCGCAAGAGCGGCTCCCATTTTCCAAGAAGACATAACGAGCGGAAAATTCCACGGGATAATTTGACCTACAACGCCAACCGGTTCATGGCGTGTGTAATTTAAATAATCTTTTGAAATTGGAATGGTTTGCCCAATAATTTTTGTAGCCCATCCCGCGTAATAGCGGTAATTTTCTACAGTCGCTGAAATATCATCATCAAGTGCTACTTGATATGGTTTTCCATTATCTAAAGCTTCCAGCTGTGCTAATTCTTCTCTATGCTCTTCAATTAAATCTGCTAATTTATAAATAAGGTGTGCTCTTTCAGCAGTAGTCATCTCTGCCCACGGGCCTGATTCAAAAGCAAATCTTGCCGCTTTTACTGCGACATCAATATCTTCTTCTTGCGCTTCACATACGACTGCTAGAACATCTTCTGTCGCTGGATTGTATGTTTCAAATGTCTTCCCACTTATTGAAGAAACAAATTCACCATTAATGAACATTTTAATTTTTTCATTTAAAAACGCTTTCACTTTTGGTTTCAGCTCAATGTTTGTCGTTAACATATATACTCTCCTCCTTATTTAAACAGCTGCATGAGCCGCAATTTCTGATAAAATCGTTTGAAGCTTTTGATCTTCTTCTTCAGTTAATCCTAATCTCGGATAACGTGAAGGTCCTCCGACTTGCCCATGTAATTCCATTGAACGTTTAACGATTTGCACATACTTTCCTGATCCTTCAAGAAACTCACAAAGAGGTAAAATAGCATCGTTCATTTCCCACGCTTTTTCTAATTCACCATTTTGAAAATGCTCATACATTTTCGTAACGAGTCCTGGAACGATATTTCCGGCTACTGAAACCCATCCCGATGCACCAACTAAATAAGATTCCATAACTAAATCTTCAGATCCGCAGAAGACTTGGAAAGCACCTTCACCTTGTCTTACTAAATCTCTCGCTTTTCGAATATCTCCGCTAGATTCTTTAATATGTGTAACATTTTCACACTCTTTTCCAATACGGAGCATTAACTCTGTGCTCATATCAACACCAGAAGTAAATGGGTTATTGTATAGCATAATTGGTATATTTACAGCGTTTGAGATTTCTTTAAAATGAAAATAAATCTCCTCTTCCTTCGGTTTACAATAGTAAGAGTTTATAATTAATGCGCAATCCGCTCCGTGCGCTTCTGCATGTTTCGTATATTCAATCGTTTCTTTCGTCGTCTCTGCAGCAGTTCCAACAATGACAGGAATACGGCCATCAACTTCTTTTAATACTGTTTCTACCATGTTAAATCGTTCTTCTTTTGATAAACTAACAAATTCCCCTGTACTTCCATTAATAATAATTCCAGCTACCTTTTGCTCAATAAAGTAGTTTACGTTTTGTTTTACGCCTTTCCAATCAATCTCTTGAAATTCATCCATCGGTGTTATTAATACTGGAAATGCCCCTTTAATTTTTTGCATCTTTATCTCTCCCTTTAACATATTATTTTAATAAGAAACCTGTTGGAAACGGATCAGTAGGATCTAATATAAATGTTTGCATACCTGTAATAAACCCTCTACTTTCAAATCGAAAAATGTATCCGAGTTCTTCTTTCTTCACTTTTTCTACTGTTATAAAGCTATTAAAAATACTTTCATTTTTAAAAGGTTTATCCGCTATATAATCATTTTTAAAAAATGTATGAACATAAGACACAATAGTAGAAACAAAACCTGGTGAACGTACTATAAAGTTATCTTCATGAAATGTAATCGACTTTATATGGTTCTTTTCTTTTTGCATAGAATCTACTAAAATAAGTCTTTTTATTAATGACTGTTTTTGTATAGCTTGAAGTGTAGCTTCACCCCATTTTTTTAATTTAGAGATGTTTTCAATACTGATTTCTGGCGAATACGTATCCTTTTCTACAACTGCATATACTTTATCTGCCTGTATGAGAGAGTAACTTATATTACCAACCTTTAAATTTTTCTCAATCATATAACATAGTTTGCTTTCAAACGAAACAGATACAACTTCATCATTCTCTACATATGCATTCACTGAAAATATGCCAGATAGCGTTTCGATTTTGTATTGATTAGGCTCTCTCTTTTTTAAATACCCGCTTTCTAGTAACATCGTTATTACTGCGACAATGCCTCCGTAATGAAGAGGAATGGATCCTTCATGATTAAAAAACAATACAGCTGCATCCACTTCATTATGAATAGAAGGAACGACAATACATCCATTTAAACCGATAAAACCACGTGGTTCATTTAATAAAAGCTTCATTTCTTCTGCTAATTCACCTAAGAATTGTTCGTTTAATTGCTCCAAACTGTAGTAGTATTTACATGGTACGTCTTTCATTACACGAAATGCCTCGCCATTTACGTGTACGTCTACTGCTGTATACATTTTTTGAATGTTCATTTTACATCCTCCGTTTCATGTTCCATCGGCGGAATTAGCAAAAAGCCTTCTTTAAGTGGATCCTTTTCATTGTAAAAAAATCTATGCATACCCATAAGCCAAGCTGATCCCGTAATTTTCGTTACTACAGCTTCAATATTTTCTACATATGTTGTATTCATAACACACCCTTTAAATAAAGAACCTACAATACTCTCATGAACAAATTCTTCATCGATATCAATTTTTTTATGAGCATATAATACAGCTAACTTCGCTGATGTTCCTGTGCCGCATGGAGATCGATCAATTCCTCCTGGCGGAACAACAACTGTATTTTTCACATGCGCACTTACATGAGTAGGATCTGTATAAAATTCAACATGTGTTAATCCTCTTATAAACGAATACTCTGGATGAATGATTTCAAACTTCTCATTAATTGTATTTCTAATATGAATAGCCTTATCAATGATTGTAGATGCGTTTTCTGGTACTAACTCTAAACCTACTGACTTCGCATCGATAATGGCATAAAAATTCCCTCCATACGCAATATCAGCCTCTACAGTTCCAATTTCTTCGACGTGTACAGAAATATTTTTCAGTAAAAAAGCTGGTATGTTACAGAAGGAGACTTCTTTCGCTTTCCCATCTTGAACAGAAATATCTACTTCAACTAAGCCAGCTGGTGTATCTAGCTTTAAAGAAGTAACCGGTTCAATTACTGGAATTAAACCTGATTCAACTAAAGCTGTACATACACCGATTGTATCGTGGCCACACATCGGCAAATATCCACCTGTCTCTATGTATATAACACCTATATCAGCTTCAGGATGACATGGATCTGTTAATAATGCCCCTGACATTACATCATGACCACGAGGTTCATTCATTAACAATTTCCGAATCCAGTCATACTCTCTTTTCATATGTAACATCTTCTCTGCCATCGTCTCTCCAATTAACTTAGGAAGTCCGCTAATTAATGTCCTCGTTGGATTCCCGCCGGTATGTGTATCAATCGTCGTAAAGACTCTTTGTGACCTCATCCGTTTAACACCCTTTCTGTAAAACGACTCAAACGAAGTGGTTCAATAGGAATGATTGTTTCTTTTTCATTTAATAACTCTTCAATCACTTTCCCAGTAACTGCCGCAAGACTAATTCCATCACCTTCATGTCCTGCTGCTATAAAGTAGTTCGGAATATGTTCCACTCGTGAAATTATCGGCAAATGATCTTCTGTCCACGGGCGTAATCCAGCATATGAACGAATCACCATCATATCTGCCATTTTCGGATAAAAACGAATTGCTCTATTCGCAATACATTTAATAACCTCGTTATTTATCTTCGTATGAAAACCTACAAACTCTCTACTACTACCAATTAAAAAATTTTGGCTTTCTGTCGGTTCAAATACAAGTGCCACCCCATACTTTTCAGTTAAAGCATCCACTTTTCGTTTTCCACCAAATTTAGAAATTAAATAACCAAATTCCATTACTTTACGGCAGCCAACGTGTTGTTGCCTTGAAGCTACAATAATATGTCCCTTTCTCGGTTCAATTGGGATATTCACATCTAACATCTGTCCGATTTTAGGAGCCCACACACCGGCTGCGTTCACAACTTGCTTCGCAGTAAACGTTCCATTTGTTGTTTCTACAATAAAGGAACCGTCTATATCTCTTTTCACTTCTTTAACTTCTGTATGATTAAAAGCTTTTGTACCAAATTTCTTCGATTCTGCAAGAAGTGAAAAAGCAAGAAGATATGGATTTACAGTTGAATCCGTTGCACATTCTAAACCGCCTAATAAATCATCTGCAAAAAATGGTGATTCTTCTTTTATATCTTGCCTATCAAGCATTCGAAATGGTAAACCAACCTCTTTTTGACGATTTACCCATTGCTGCGCTGCCTCCATCTCTTCGTCTGATTCACAAACGAGAATGCTTCCTGGCGCTCTATATTCAAATGAGTGCTCCAATTCTTCACTTAATTCAGTTACTAAATTTTGACTTACTAACGACATTTGACTATCAAACCCTGGGTCTTTATCAATCGCCAAAATGTTCCCGTCACACCGTGAAGACGTTCCACTGACAAACTCCCCTTTTTCAATGATTGTTACGTCTCTTCCGTATTTTGATGTGTAATAAGCGATAGAACATCCTATAATACCACCGCCTATTATTAAAACGTCACAGTGTCTCACATAGCACCCCTCCTTTCTCCTAAATCTCTCACTTTCTATTTATGCAATTGGTGTGCCAACTCTACATACAGAACTATTTATATGAAATAATTTTTATTTGTAAAAATATTTTAAATTTATCGTAAATAGGTGTATTATTTTTTTATCACTGTCTAAATTTTTATACATAATAGGAGGGCAATATGGCATTTTCATTCCCAACAATAAAAGAGTTAATAAAAATTTTGTCAATTGATTGTACAAGTATCGTTAAGCGCATGACACAGGTAGGTGAAAAATTTTATTACCTCCATTCACCTACTGAGGAATGGAGGTGCGCAGTTATATATGAAGATGACTCTTTCACTACTTTAATCGACGCATTTTCTCATGAACTAGCCGTTGTCATCATTAAAGAAAATCAAGAGCCTTTATGCTGTATAACTGCTCAGCAAATGATTCCTTTTCTTTATAAGTATTACAATGAACTACTAGCTTTTTATAACACTGTTATTCAAACGTCTGATTCTTCTGTTACAGTCATCGACGATAAAGAATGCGTTCGTACTTGGACAGATGGCGCTGAAAAGATTTTTTCAGTGAACCATAATGAAATTATCGGACAACCCATCACCCGTTTTTTTGATTATAAAGATTTAGAAATTCTGCAATCATTACATGACGGAAAAAGCATAATTGCTCAGTTCCATCAGCCACGTCCAGATTTGTTCGTATTAATTAATTCAAACCCAGTTTATTGCAACGATAAAATTATTGGAGCAGTCGTTTCAGAAACGGATGTTACAAATCAAGTCGTATTAAATGAAAAACTATTTAATATGTCGCATGAAATGCACCGTTTAGAACAAGAAGTAGCAAAATATAAAGATACATCCGATCCTTTCCTTGCGATGAATGGAAAAAGCCCTATTATACAAAGAACGATTCAATTAGCTAGAAAGGTTTGTTCAGTGAAATCCACGGTTTTAATACTCGGAGAAAGCGGAGTTGGAAAAGAAGTGTTTGCGAAAGCAATTCATGAAGCAAGTGAAACAGCAAATGCCCCTTTCATTTCAATTAACTGCGGCGCAATCCCAGAAGCGTTATTTGAAAGTGAATTATTTGGTTACGAGCGCGGGGCGTTTTCTGGTGCAAATAGTAAAGGTAAGAAAGGTAAAATAGAGCTCGCACAAGGCGGTACTTTGTTCCTCGATGAAATAGGTGAAATGCCGCTCGATATGCAAGTGAAGCTTTTACGTGTACTGCAAGAACGAAAGTATTACCGAGTTGGTGGAGAAAAAGAAATACATATCGATTTCCGCATTATCGCTGCTACAAACCGTGATTTACAAGAAGAAATGAGAAAAGGAACTTTCCGAGAAGATTTATACTATCGCTTAAATGTAGTTAGCTTGCTTATTCCACCGCTGCGCGAAAGACGAGAGGATATTATCGAATTGACGTACTCCTTTTTAAACGATTTTTCAATAAACTATAACAGGCCTATTCGAGACTTACCTTCAAATATTATGCATGAACTACTTCATTACAATTGGCCTGGTAATATTCGCGAGCTCCGAAACGTAGTTGAAAGACTCGTCGTATTTGCGACAGACGGCATTATTAAACAAGAATATTTACCATTTCATACAAATGAAACTTTAGACAATCATACAGCTCAATCCCTATTACTCAGCAACAATAATACGATTCTTTCTTTACAAGAAGAAATGGATGAGCACGAGAAAAAGGTAATTGAAAGAGCTTTACGCATTTTAGATGGTAATAAATTAGAATGTGCGAAACAACTTGGCGTAACGAGGGCCACTTTATATAACCGTTTAAAAAGACTGGGGTTACAATAATCCCTCTCCTCCTCTATATTGGCATAGTTTTTGCATAATAATTTGTGTAAACCGAACTAGAGGAGGAATACATATGACGAATAAAGAGAACTTAATTGTTTGTCGTTGTGAAGAAGTTACATACGGACAACTTCAATCGACAATTGCTGAATATAATTGCTCAGCTCGTGAGCTAAAACTAAGAACACGTGCTGGCATGGGGTTTTGCGGTGGCCGCACATGTAGAATGATGATAGATCGAATGGTTGAAAATACAAACCCTGACATAACTCCTAATGAAATACCTTTAAAATATCAACCACCAATACGTGCGGTTACTTTTGGAGCGGTAGGTGAAAATAAATGAGTAGAATTACAGATCACCCTATTTTAGGTAGTTTAAATAATAGTGAACGCATCACTTTTCAATTTAACGGTCAACAATACGAAGCTTATGAACACGAAACGATAGCTGCTGCCTTGCTAGCAAACGGAATACGAACTTTAAGGGTCCATGAAGATAGCGGGACACCACGAGGTATTTATTGTAATATCGGGCATTGTTCAGAATGCCGCGTGACAGTAAATAATCAATCGAACGTACGAGCATGCTTAACAGTTGTAGAAGACAATATGGTTGTTGAAAGTGGAAAACAGCATCCGAATATCGTGAGAGAGATGGTGAAAAAGCGATGATCGATGTAATTATTATTGGCGCAGGACCAGCAGGATTATCAGCGTCTATCTCTTGTGCACGTTTTGGACTTAACATACTTGTTATTGATGAATTTATGAAGCCGGGCGGGAGATTGTTAGGACAGTTGCATCAAGAGCCTACTGGGGAATGGTGGAACGGAATAGAAGAATCAAAGCGCCTTCATGAAGAAGCAAAATCCCTTTCAGTCGATATTCGGTGCGGTGTTTCCGTATATAACTTAGATGAAGATGAGAGGTCTTGGTTCGTGCATACAAATATCGGTACGCTAGAAGCACCGTTCGTACTAATTGCTACTGGGGCTGCGGAGTATTCTATTCCCCTACCCGGCTGGACACTTCCAGGGGTTATGTCCATTGGCGCAGCTCAAGTTATGACAAATGTTCACCGCGTTCAAGTTGGTAAAAAAGGAATCATTATCGGTGCTAATATTTTGTCATTCGCCATTTTAAACGAATTGCAATTAGCTGGAATCACAGTGGATCATATTGTACTCCCTGAAAAAAGCGAATTAAGCCAAAAGGCCGGTGAACCAGAAGAAGTTTTAAACTCACTCTTAAATGCGGCTCACCTCGCCCCATCTCCCTTCCTACGTATAGGTAGCCGTTTTATGAAATATGATTGGATTCGAAAAGCTGGATTAACATTTTATCCAAATAGCGGCATGAAAATAAACGGGACGCCGCTTCATCTTCGTAAAGCTGCACTTGAGATTATCGGAGCGGAACAAGTTGAAGGTGTTCGTGTTGCTAACATTGATTCTAGAGGAAATATTATTAATGGATCAGAAAAGATATATGAGGCTGACTTCGTTTGTATAGCCGGAGGTTTATATCCGCTTGCTGAGCTTGCCGCTGTAGCAGGATGCCCTTTCCATTACATTCCAGAATTAGGCGGACATGTTCCACTTCATTCAGAAGAAATGGGAACCCCTCTTCCAGGTTTATTTGTAGCTGGAAATATTACCGGAATTGAAAGCGGAAAAATCGCGATGGCACAAGGTACTGTCGCTGGATATTCAATCGTGAAGCAAGCAATTCAAACATCCAATTCGGTTGAACAACACTTGCAACAAGCAATTCAAAATGTCCACACTGTGCGTCAACAAGCTGCGATTCAGTTTAATCCGATGGTTGATGTTGGTAGACGGAAGATGAATGAACTTTGGCGTGATTTTCATTCTAAAAAGGATACTTCATATAAGCAACAAGAAATTATTTAATATACTTATACTACACTTTTTATAACAAAAAGCTCCCCTTATCAACAACAATAAGAGGAGCTTTTCAAATTATTTCACTTCAATTGTCCAATCACCATCTGCTTGAATAGTGAATATATGTATACCGTTTTCTTTTACAGGCATTTTTTTCGTTGTATCAGCTGCACCAATTTCATTAAATACTATACTATCATTTAATTCAACAATAAAATTACTTTCACCGTTCATATGTACACCATGTAACTCTTTCAAGCCTTTTTCAAGTTTTACAAAAACAGCATC
The DNA here is from genome assembly GCF_056401715.1 of Bacillus sp. P4_E1. Classification (NCBI taxonomy): domain Bacteria; kingdom Bacillati; phylum Bacillota; class Bacilli; order Caryophanales; family Bacillaceae; genus Bacillus; species Bacillus sp. P4_E1. Next base: position 226,163 of record NZ_JBFUIV010000007.1, on the reverse strand, counting down.
AGATCCATGGCCACTAATTGTTCCCGGAGTTGTTATTACTTTATCCATTGAAATAGACTGTGACATATTAACTTTCCAATGACCATCTGCTGTAGGATTAATGAAATATTTACCGCTCTTTTTTATGAGAACTAACCTTTTTTCTTTTCCATTACCAATAAAATTTGAAAGTGAACCAGCGTCATTACCTTGTTCGTCTTTCAACTCAAGAATCGCATTACTTTCTCCTGTATGTTCTACCTCAGCAATGACAAATCCAGATTTCAATTCAAAAAAGTCAGAAGAATTCTCACCATCACCTTCTAATGACACATTATGATCTTGAGATAATCTCTCCACTGTACTTTTTTCTGTTATTTCTTTAGCTTTCGGACTAGTAGTTCCAGTTTGTTGTTCCACATTATTATCTTTCTTTTCGTTCGCTTGTACATCTTTCGTTTGTTCTGTTGAATTGCAAGCAGTTAAAGATAAACAAACCGTAGCTAATGCTACTAATAATTTATTTTTCATTATATCCTCCTATTAACATAAAATATTCTTGATTATAATAACATGTTTTTACCAATTCATTAGTTTATTAATAATTGGATTTTATCCCAAAAGAGGAAACATACTAACAATATTAATCCAAATAAAAAACTGTTAGAGCATACAGCTCTAACAGTTTTATTGTTCATTATTATTAAATTTCGCTAATGCGTAGATGCCTTCTTCATCATCTAATTCAAGTTGCAATCTTGCTGCAAATGAATTGACGTTGTATTCTCGATCAAGCAACAAGCGTAGTGCTTCGATTAAGTTTGCTTGAATTAAAATTTGCTGGCGACCATTTACCTCTACTTCTGCAGAGAAACCGTAGTCATCATCATACATTAGTTCAACTGAAACTTCTTCTGGACCAACTTGTCTTTTTTCAGCGATATATACGCAAAGCGCATTTATAAGTTCTTGTTCAGAAATTTTTATTGTTTCCATGCTACTTCATCTGCCTTTTTCTTACGTTGATCTTTGAAGTATTTAAATGCACGAACTGCTAACATTACGATACCAGCCATTACTAACATATTTACCATAAACGCTAATACAGAACCAAGTGCTCCCATATTTGCAAATAAGCTACCCATTAGTAAACCACCAAGACCACCTAGTAATAAGCCTTTCATAAAGCCACCTTTATTACTTTTTGGCGCTGTGTTTGTTGCTTTTGTTTTTGAATCAGTTGTCGTTTTTTGTGAATTCACATTAGAATCTTTTTTGTTTAAATCAACTTTTGACTTTTGACCTGAACTTGGTGTATATGATTTTTTACCAGATTTGTAACTTTTCGCTGCCGCATGATCTACGAACATAAAGCTACTAGCCCCAAAGATAACCATGAATGCTGTCATTACTGCTACAAGTTTTTTCAACATATTATATCCATTCTCCTTTTATATAGATATATGTGAAATCTACCTTTCTAGTAAATTCAGAATGATAGATTTGTTTTAAAACCATTTTAAAGGTTCTTATGAACTTATTATATGAACTTTTGTCGAAATATGCAAGCATTATTTACTTACGACAATTTCATGACATAGGAAAAATTAAGCAAAACGGAATTGACTTTAAATGAAACAAAACATATTATAAGTTCATAAGAACTTTTTATAATTTTGGAGGTGAAAAGATGGAAACATTTCATCTCACACGAAACGAAATGGCAACGCTCCTTCTATCACTAAGAGGATGGAATACGAAGAAGCCTCTCGGCATTTTACAAGAAGCTTGGGCAAAGTCACATAAAAAAGATATTGAAAGCGGACAAAGCGTTACTGCTTTTATTACAACCGCACTTTCACCTATTTTTGAAAAATTGATTAAGATTGACGATACGGATGTCGGTTTTTCTTTAAATGAAATAGTTGCGCTTGGCAATCAGATTGAAAACACGAGTTTCTCTGTAACTGCTATGCAAAACTGGGTGAAACGAGATATAAAAGAAATGATTGGCTCCCCTCAAAAAGGGAAGAAATACTCAATCGAACAAGCAGCATTACTATTCATTGTCGAAGATTTAAAAACAGCGCTTGATTTTGAATCTATTCGCAAACTATTACGACTCATCGTAAATGATCCGGCCGATCGAAGTGATGATTTAATTAATCCTCTTCATTTATATGTAGCTTATTCTTCTTTATTTGAAGAACTGAATCAAGGGAATTGCTTACAACTAAATGCTACAGATACAGTTCATACGATCGAAAATATCGTAAAAGAAAAAGCTGATAAAATAGCAAGTAAGTTCGATCAAATTAATAACGAACAACGCGAAGCAATTCGTAACGCTATTATTATCGCCACACTTTCTGTACATACCGCTTATGTACAAATGCTAGCGAAACGATATGTGACAGCAACATTATTTTTACAAAATTTAGATGTGAAACCTTAAAAAACAGGAGCAGATTTGCTCCTGTTTTTTTATATCAATATATCTTTTGTACTATTAAGCTCACATGAAATTCGAAATTGCCCTTCATGAACTTTTTCGGAGACTAAAAAAATTTTATGTAGACACCTTTATTCTCACTAATATATGAGAAATTTTTAATAATCTTTTCATTATCTCTTCATGAAAACATGGCTTATATCCTTTACTATAATACTTATGAAAGACATAAAAGAATTGAAATGGCAATCCCCTATATGAATAAGGTATAATATACATATAGTGAACCTTTTATATTGTTAAATAAAGGGGCTTATATTCAAAATTCATAAATTAGAAGGTGCAACAATGTTAAGTAGTTTTATTCATTCAGTATTAACATTTTTTGAGGGATTAGGTTATTGGGGCATAATGCTTGGACTTATGATTGAAATTATTCCAAGTGAGATTGTCCTTGCTTATGCGGGATACTTAGTATTCAATGGTAGTATCTCATTTGTAGGCGCAGTTATATTCGGTACAATTGGTGGTGTTATTGCCCAAATCTTTGTTTACTGGATTGGACGATATGGTGGTCGCCCTGTATTAGAACGTTACGGAAAGTATATTTTCATTCATAAAAAACAAATTGATGCTGCTGAAGATTGGTTTAATCGTTACGGAACTGGCGTAATTTTCACTGCACGTTTCATTCCTATCGTTCGTCATGCGATTTCAATTCCTGCTGGTATTACAAAAATGCCATTACTACGTTTCACTACATTAACAGCACTTGCGATCATCCCTTGGTCTATCATTTTCATTTATTTAGGTGAGAAACTAGGTGAAAATTGGGAGAATATTAACGATATTGCTGGACCGTATGTGAAATCGTTCGCTATCGGTGGCGTTGTACTTATACTTTTATATTTCGTAATAAAAAAGTGGACAAAAAAACGTGAAAATCTTGCTTAAGATTATAATAAAAACCGCTATAAATTCATTAAGAATTATAGCGGTTTTTATTATCGGCTTGATCATGTATTAGAAATTGTATTATTTCTTTTTTATGCTTTAAGTCATGCTCGATAAGTGATGGAAAATAATTATTTAACCTCAATTTTTTTGTACCAAATTGATAGTCATTATTAAAATTACGAGCAGGAATTCGCTCAATTTGGTCTACTAATTGTTTACGAGTAAAGCTAAATTGATCTATTAGTTCTTCTTTTGAAATACCAGACCTTGCATATTTTATTGCACCCTTATTCATTTCCTCAACATCTGTTGGAACGATATGTACAGATTTCCCGCTTACAAAATATGAAATTCTATATTTCATTAGAAACTCATCCCAAACAATAAAATGTGAAATTACATCCGCAATTGCCCAAGTTCCTTTTTTAAATGGTTGAAACCATATATCCTCCGATATTCCATTCAATGTTTGGCACCACTCTATTAGATTTAACTTTTCTTCCAGAATCCTTCCTTTCTCCATAATGCACTCCTCTTCCACACAAATAATTCATTCATATTAATGATTTCTAGACATTTCATTAAAACCCTCCAGTTTAAGATTTACTTGGATAAGTTACAATTCATTTGTAATTTCGTATAGTAACTCAAAAAGGAGTGATCCCTTATGCATTGGCAGCAAAAAGTACCATACTTAATCGGACGCCCTGTTGGTGTTTCTCTTATTAATGGGCAAGGAACTTCCGGCGTTTTATGCGGCGTTCAAAATAATCAATTATTTGTTTACGAATACCTTTACCAAGCCCAGTTCGCCATGAAACATTATGACTTTAGACAAATTCAAGATATACACGCCTTTCCAAATTGCCCACACCAAAATCCTCTATACTAAAAAACAGGAACGGCTTTATTGCCATTCCTGTTTCTATTGTTTACATATTATTTCTCAGAGTAAAACTTCTGCACAGCTTCATCAAAATAGATCCAGCCTTTCCAGCCTAAATGAATTGTATCTTTTAAGAAATACTTATCATATTCATGGCTAGAAAAATCGACTACTGGGTATCCTGCTTTCTCGACTTGATCGCGAACCTTATTATAATACACATCACGACGTTCTTTTGGGAAACCAGCGTAATCATACCACGGTCCGTTTACAGGCACAGAAATAAAGAGTGGTTTTACATTTTTTTCTTTGAAAAGATCTAAAACAATTTGTAAGTCATCATATTCTGGTGAATCATCATACGATTCATTTGCTCTAAAGTTTTTTAAACCTTTTAATTTTTTCTTTAAATTATGTTTATAATAATATGGATTTTCAATTCCGAATGTATTTGTTGTGGACCCTACTTTACCTTCTTGTTCCGCATGTTTACGTGCATCTTCCCAAGAAAGCGAACGTAATCCCATATTTGTTTCCTCTTTCATCGGTTCGATCTTAAATAGAGAGTTAAATAAATCTCGATGATCTAAAATGTTCCGGTACATATACGCTAGCGGTTTAGCTAGTCCAGCTTTTATGTTATGTTTTGTATCGTTATATACAATACTTTCTAGCGAACTACTTAATATCGCATCCTTACGAACAACTTTATAATCTAGTAAACGTTTCGCGATTTTTTTCTTCATTTCAGGCTTTATTTCGTCATTAAAAATAAAGTGATAGGCTTGTTGTTTGGAGAAATTATTTGTAAAATCCCCTTGTGATACACCGTTTTTTGTAAACCATTGTGGTGAAAGAACAAAGACTACCTTTTTACCTTCTAATTCATCCATTGTAGACGTCATATTTAATATATGAGCCAAGCTTTGCGTACCACCAGTCCCTATTAAAAATGGAGTAAAACCTGCTGGATTTACTTTAAAATAGTTAGAGGGATGATATGCATCCATTCGTAAAAACTCTGATGAACCATACATCGGTAAATACTGCGAATTCTCTAACATTTTCTGTTGCAAGAAAACACTTTGTAATTTCTCTTTTTGTAAGGAAGTTGCTGCATCTTCTATCTTTTTATCGCTTATAAGTAATACTAAACTCTTAGATGGAATAAGCAATACAATGAAAAAGAGTAGACACGCTAAAATAATTGGACCAAAAGCATGCTTCATCTTCATCTTCATCGGTTGTTCCTCTTTCTATTACGAATAAATTGTAACCCTTGTTTATGACACGTCATCATTTTTCTCCTTTTTTCTATACATGTTCCATTCTATTTATCTATTATATACATGTATGTATTCCTCTCTTTTCTCTGCAAATTCATACATTCATAGAGAAAGAAAATGTTTCCAAAGAAACATGTTAATTATACAAGATTCTACATAAATTTCACACTGGAATTTATGTAATAATTTTATTTTTAAGCGATGAAAAAACTTATAAAATGTCTATAATTCATTTGAAGCTATAAGAAAAAACAGACTATCACATACGTGAAGTCTGTTTCTCCATCACTTTATTTTTGTACATCTGCCCATTTTAAACTTGTAGCTGGACCGAATTGATGTACATATAATTCTTTCACATATGGTTTTTGTAAGTAAGATAGTCCGCGCTGGAATACTGGTGCAATTACCGCATCATCAAGGAGCACTTTTTCCGCATCTTGTAGTGCTTTCCAACGAGCTTTTTCATCATTACCTAACTCTGTTTTAATCTTCTTAATTAAAGCGTCGTATTCTGGATTTGCATATCCTGTATTATTTACGGTACTTCCCGAAAGGAAAACTTCTAAGTATGTCATTGGATCTGGATAATCAGGTAACCAACGTGATAACGACATTTCGTATTCTTTTTTCTTCTCTAACGCTAGTTTTTGCGTATGTGGTTGTAATTTCACATTTACTTTTAGCCCCGGTAAGTTTTTCTCAAGCTGTTCTTTAATATATTCGCCTACTTTTTTAAAGTTTTCTAAGTCATAGTTTAATAACTCAAGCGTTACTTCATTCGTTCCTGTTTCTTGCTTTGCCTTTTCCCAATATTCTTTTGCCAGTTTTACGTCTGTCTTATTAAACTCGCCCGCTGTACTTCTAAAGTCTTTCTTATCTGGACCTTTTAAAAATCCTTTTGGTACGTAATAATTCGCCGCAACTGATCCATCATTTAAAAATGAAGTCGCAAGTCCTTTCTTATCAAACACTGTACTTAGCGCAAGCCGTGCATTTTTATTTTTAAGAATCGGTACATTTTCATTAAAACGGAAGAAGTACATAACCGGATCTGTATATTGTTTTAGCTCTTTATTGTTTTTATATTTATCTACGAATTCTGTTGAAATGACAGCTCTATCTACCTTATCTGTTTCATATAAATTTACCGAAGTTGAAATTTCTTTAACAATTTGGTAGTTTACTTCATCTAATTTCACTTCTTTTTTATCCCAATATTTATCGTTTTTCTTCATTGTAAAGCTCGCTTCGTGCTTCCACTCTGATAATGTAAACGGCCCATTATATATCGCTTTATTTGCCTCTAACCCGTATTTATCACCTTGCTCCTTCGCATATTTTTCATTAATTGGATAGAAAGATGGTAAAATGAGTAGTTTCGTAAAATACGGTACAGGATGTTCCAGCTCTACAACGAACGTTTTATCATCCTTTGCTTTCACACCTAATTCTTCTAAGCCTAATTGTTTCTTATTTATCTTCTCCGCATTTTTCACATCGTACGCGATATATGCATATTGAGAGGCTGTATCTGGATTTATAAGTTGCTTCCAAGCATATACGTAATCATGAGCTGTTACTGGATCTCCGTTAGACCATTTCGCATCACGTAAGTGGAATGTATATGTCTTACCATCTTTACTCACTTCATATTTTTGTGCTCCCGCTTGAATCACTTCATCATTTTTCGATAAACGGAATAACCCTTCCATTACGTTATTCAAAACGTTAAATGATACCGCATCTGTTACTTTCCCTGAATTTAATGATGGAATTTCACCCGTTTCTAGTAGTTGTAATACTTTCTTCTCATCTTTCGGCTTTGTAGCTGTTTTTTCTTTAGCACAGCCTACTAAAAATGAAGATACAAGTAGAGTACTAACTAATGAGTAGCGAACAACCTTTTTCATATAAAGCCCCCTATCTTTTTTAAGGTAAGTAACGACGAGCACCAGCGTATTCTTCTATATATCCTGGTGTATTTAGCGGTATAATTTCTACCGATCTTTCAGCCTTTGGAGAGTGAATCATATTTCCATCACCAATATACATGGCAACGTGATGAACACTACCTTTTCCTTGATTATGTGCAAAGAATATTAAATCGCCCTTTTGTAGGTTTTCTTTATCAACCGCAATTCCTGCTTTTGATTGTGGCCCAGAATCCCTCGGTATTGTAATGCCATGTGATTTATAAATCGTATGTGTAAATCCAGAGCAATCAAATCCAAAACCACTTGTACCAGCCCATATATACGGTAATCCTAAAAACATTTTTCCGGTGTTTATTAAGTCATCAGCGGTTGGAGTCGGAATATCATTTTGAGAATGGTAAACAGTTCCATCATTTTTCCGTAGCCACGCCTTCTGACCATTTGGCAACAATACGCGGTATGAAATCGTATCTTCACTTAATAGCGGTAAACGCGTATTATAACTGACTTCTAGCGATTTATGTTTTTCAGAAGGGTTAATATATACAATTGCTGTCGGTTTCGTTACTAATACAAAAGCTTCGTTTGTTTTATCTGCAAATTCCTGATTATACGTTAATTGTTTTTCGGGCATCCATCCCGGGTAACCTACTTCGTTTCTTGGTGTTGGCTGACCGTGGACTAACACTTTCACCCAGTCACCTTTCTTATCAACAACCGTTACTTCTTGACCGAGTAGCGCTTGCGTCTCTAATTTATTTGCACTCGTTAACCAAAGCTTCTCATCTAGCGTCATTGATTTCGTCCACTTCCATAAATCAACTGGATTTGTCGCACTCGGTGCATCAATTGGTCGTAATGAATCTGGTGCAGTCCATAACGTTGCAGCAGATACATCTATAAATGCTTTACTATCCTTCTTCTCTTCAGCATTCACCGAAGTAAACGATGAAAATATAAATAAAGTTGTTAAAAATGCAGTTCCTACTTTTTTCATATATATCCCCCTTAAAAGATAGTTTACTAGGTACTACTTCTAAGATTGTATATTCACTATAGAATGCAGGTTTACCTTTGGACCATTGTAAGTCATCCCTTCTGGCTCTTCTACTAACCATAACGGTGCATCAAGATCAAAGTAATGAATATTCGGATGAGCCGCAGCTAAATGGGCAACAGCGCTAACTGAAAGTGAAGGTTCCATCATACTTCCAACCATACACTTCACACCTGCTGCTTCCGCAATATCTGCAATTTTCCAGGCTTCTCGTATGCCGCCGCATTTCATTAATTTAATATTAAGTAGGTCTGCATATCCTCCTTGGACAATCTTTAATGCATCGCTTGCCGAAAACATACTTTCATCTGCCATAATAGGCGTTTGTACATTGTCCTTCACGTACTTTAATCCTTCCCAATCTTTCGCATGAACTGGTTGTTCTACAAATTCTATATTTAAATTTCTATTCTCCATTTCTCTAATAATAGAAACCGCTTCTTTCGGTTTCCATCCTTGATTTGCATCTAAACGTAACGTCGTATTCTTTGGAACTATATTTCGAATTGCCTCTATGCGTTCTAAATCTAAATGTGCCTCTTTACCCACCTTAATTTTTAATGTTTGGAATCCCTTTTCGATATGCTTTTTCGCTTCTTTTGCCATTAATAAAGGCTCATCCACACTTACTGTAATATCAGTATGAATCTCTTTCTTCCCACCCAGTAATGCATATAACGGTATGTTGTGAAATCGACAATATACATCGTATAAAGCCATATCTACCGCCGCTTTCGCACTTGTATTTCCTATACAGCTCATTTGAATGTGTAACAATAACGTTTGAAATTGCAGCACATCTTTATCAACTAATACGGAGCGAATTGGCCCTAATATTGCTTCCTCGATCCCGTTGGCAAAATCACCTGTAATAACCGGTGTTGCTGCAGCAGCTCCTTTTCCAACAATCCCTTCATCTGTATGAATAAACACATCTATACTTTCGATTTCCGTTACAGTGCGAAGCGCAGTTTTAAACGGTGTATGAAGCTTTACATGTCGGCGGTTTACCTTCACATCGGTAATTTTCATTTTGTTCATCCTTTCATTGTTTATAGAGTGATACTTTAATATCCGGGTGGCTTTTCCGTTAATACGAAACAAAAAAATCCAGCCATAAGAAGATTCTTACGGCTGGATTTTGTCTATGAATGGGTAGACAAAGCAGCGATCTGATTATATTTTTTCTGTGCATCCTTTAGCGCTACAAGTAGTGCCTTTTGAGACGAACCGAAGTACCGATTTTTTATTTCTGTTACTAATGCTGGGTCATTAATATTTTTATGTAGAAACAAATATTTAACAAATTGAGATGTTAATGCAATTGTGGCTGAGCAATCTGCATCTACAATTTCCCCTGTATCCTTCTCAAGTACAAATGCTACAAAATAACTTTTGAACTTTTCGGTAATGGGATTATTTTGAGGTGCTTTCGCATCCCCTACGACGTAAATTGTATTTGAAGCGTACACAGCTATCTTCCTTTCTTATACGAGGATAACGGTTTTCTTAACAGACGTATAAGCTGTTAACTCAGCGTTGATTAAAAAATGTATCCGCTTACCTTGTATTATATACAATTGACAGAATTTTAACAATATTTATTTTGACATATATTCCATAATTATGAAAATCTCTTAAAACAATTAAAATTGGCTCAAACTTCTCATTTTTACAATATGTCATTGCTCCTTGTACCATGACATTCACACTACAAACAACTTTTCCCTCATACATCAAAAAACAGTTAGCTATCGCTAACTGTTCCACCACTTCACTTTGGCAATACGAATATTGTTTCGTTTGACTTAGAAAATTGATACTCTTTTCTAGCAAACTTTAAAATCTCTTCTTCATTATCGGTTAAATTCTCAATGTTAGTCTTTAAAGAACCTTGATCTTTCTTTAAAGAAACTAATTGTTTCTTTTGATTTGTTATTGTATTTTTTTTGCCATTAATTACTTCTTGTTGTTTCGTTAAAATATATTGAACGTACAAAGTAGTCGCAGCAATAAAAATGAACATGAAAATAAAACGCCTTAACTTCTTCTTATTTATAGTTCGCTTGTCGTTAGGCTGTGATAGTTGCTCTGGTATATTAGGAACATTGACTCTTTTGAGTTTCCTCATTTTCAAATCCCCCTAACCCATATTTTCTCACTACCATAGGCACGATCTCTTACTAACTTAAATTCTATTCTTATAAAATAACCTCCTTCACAAAAAAATCTCACAAATTAACCAATTAGAGATAGCGTTCGACGACATCTCTGTATTTAAAATGAGAATTTTTATTTATGCTGCTATAAAATAGTGGTTTATGTTATTCTTTTTCCCCAATTGTAGAAAACATTTTTACACATATAAATTCTAGTTTTGCATACCGATGTTATAACATGCTTACAAGGAGGAAAAATGATGCACTACCGTACATTAGGTAAAACTGGAATTACTGTTTCTGAAATTGGCTTTGGAGCGTGGGCGATTGGCGGCGATGAATGGGGTCCTGTTAACGACAAACAATCTATAACCGCTATGAAGAAAGCAATTGAATGTGGCGTAAACTTTATTGATACTGCTGATGTATACGGATTAGGACATAGTGAAAGGTTAGTAACTCAAGCGATAAGAGAGCACCGTAATAATATCGTTTTATCAACGAAAGGCGGTTTAATTGGGCATCACTATGATCCAAGTGGAGAGCCTGTTTATAATACTGCAGAAAAAGTGATCGCAGTATTTGAAACTAGCTTACTGCGCCTAGAAACAGATTATATTGATGTTTATTTCTGTCACATTTGGTGGGATAAACAAGAAGAAACAGAAGCATTTTTACGAGCATTTGAAATATTAAAACGGGATGGAAAAGTAAGAGCTGTTGGTGTTTCAACTCACGACATACAATATATAAAACACTTCAATAAAAACAATGAAATTGATGTTGTGCAACTTGATTACAACATATTAAACCGAAAACCAGAAAACGACATACTGCCCTACCTACAGGAGAACAATTTAGGAGCTGTTATACGCGGCCCTTTAAAAATGGGGATATTAACTGGAAAATTTACAAATAAAACAACTTTTCTTGACGGAGATTTACGCAAAGAATGGCCAAAAGAAAAGTGGTTTCAAGAAGATTTACAAAAAGTAGAGAAACTACGATTACTCTCAAATGAAAATCAAACCTTAGGGCAACTTGCACTTCGTTATGTCCTCACTCATCCAGCGGTATCGGTCGCAATTCCTGGCGCAAAAACAGAAAAACAAGCGAAAGAAAATGCAGACTCGTCTATCCGTCCGATTCTTACAGATGAGGAATTAGCGCATATTCAGTCAATATAAAACAAAACCAGCAGCTGGAAATATCCAACTGCTGGTCTTGTTTTACTTTTTAATATTGTAAATCAATATCATATTCCATCATCTTCGCTGTTTCTTCAGCAACCCGAGCACCCAACAAATTTCTCACAATGTGAAATGACATATCAATTCCAGCTGAAATTCCTCCAGACGTAATAATATGCCCCTCATCTACAAACTTTACATTCTCTAATACTTCCACATTCGGAAAATCATTTCTAAAACTTTCAATACTTGCCCAATGTGTTGTCGCTTTGAAGCCATCGAGTAATCCAGCTTTCGCAAGTAAAAGCGCACCCGTACAAACAGAAGTCATTAACTTTACTTCTTTCATTTGCTCGCGGATCCAATTTGTTATTATTTCATTTTTCATTTCGTTTTCTCTAACACCTAACCCACCAGGAATAATTAAAATATCAACTGGAGGCAAGTTTTCGATACTATAGTCCGGTTGTACCTTTAATCCATTTCTCGCTGTAACCATTTCTCCATCTTGACTAACAGTACGAACTGTAAATAGTTGACCTTCACTTGTTGCTGTAACGGAAAAAACTTCAAATGGACCAGCAAAATCTAACACTTCCACTTCATTAAAAAGAAAAACCCCTACATTCCAGTGGATAATCATAAGCTCACTTCCTCTTGCAAATGATGTAATAGGGATTCATGCCCTTTTTCTAAAGCAATATCATATGCGGTTTTCCCATCATTTTTCTTAATCATTTTATTAGCACCATTTTCAAGAAGTAATATAATGATTTCTTCATTTCCTAATAACGCTGCTTCATGAAGTCCTGTCCAGCCACCACTTTGAACTGCATTCACATCTGATCCCTTTTCAATTAAGAAAGCTACAAGCTCGCTTTGTTTGTTCGCAATTGCTGCTTGAAGTGGCGTATTTTCATTTTCGTTTTTTGCTCTAATATGTATTTCTGCACCCTGTTCTAAAAGGAAGCTTGCTAGTTCTTTCTGTCCAAAATAAGCTGCTAAATGAAGTGGTGTCCAGCCATCTTCACTAAATTCGTTAACAACACTTGGATCCGTATTAATGATTTCTACTACCTTTTCTTTTTCCCCGCTTATGACTGCTTGTGATATTGATATGATTTGTTTCATAATGAACCTCCATGTATACAAATATTAAGTACCCMTTAATAAATTCCATTAATAATCACATGTTCCTTTCTAAATAATTAAGTTTACATAATAATATTATTTTTATAATTCGCTATCCTAATAAAAAAAACAACCGACTCTAATGAGTAGATTGTTTTTGAATTTCATTTTTATATTTGTTTAAAAAATATCATTTTCACTTACAACTAATAAACATTAATAAAAATGAAATGAAATTATATATTTAGCAGCCATAAACTCTTTACATATCAAAACCGGCTATTTACTTAAATTAATAGTTTTTTATCATTTGAAAATAAAAATGGGATTTATCCTTACATTTGAAAAATACATATGTGACAAGAATCTATAGCAGTACACTTATCATACTAATCTATAACAATTCTGCCTTCTTCCCTTACCTGTATCCTTTAAAACATAAGACTTTAAAACGAGTGCTGTTAGTGAATCTGTTAATGTTTTATATGATAAATTTGAAAGAGCTAATAGATCGTTCGTATATAACATTCTATGCTTCTCTAATAATAATAGTACTAATCGTTCTGACGGTTTTAATGTTTCATCACTTTCTAGTATAAAATCTATATTTTTCATATCCCTACTTCTTACTCCTTATATAAAAAAATGATTTTAGTAGTTATTTAATATAAAAATACTACACAACAAATTTGAAGATATATCGAAATAACATAACGCCCAAACACTTTTATACTATAACATAAAAAAGACATTTCCCCAAATTGAAAATGCCTTTTTATATCTACTTCTCTTTTTTATATAATTGATATGATTGTTCTAGCCCTTTATTATATTTCGTATTATTATCTGTCCATTCTCCCCCTAAGTTTCCTGGCCACCCTGATGTATTAGCAACATATTTAAGCAACTCCCAATCCTGCAGTCCTTTTTTCACACCACGTTCATACGATTTGACCATACTTGAAATTGCTATCGTTGTATTTATACGCGAATCCACTAAACTCTCTTCCGATAATTGCGCTGGTGCTAATCCACCACGATGTAATTGGAATAATCCGAAAGATGTTCCGTTATCCCCTATCGCTTTTCGGTTAAATTTTGTTTCATGGTCCGCAATTGATAATGGTATCCAATCTGGAATATCATACCTCTTTGCAACTTCACTAATTACTTGTTTATTATTTTTAATCTCTTTCTGCTTTTCATAGTTAATATAAATTACATAACTTAAAGTAACTAACGTAAATAATATGAATATATATTGTAGTGCCTTTTTCATCATTTCATCTCCTGCTTTGTATATGTTTCACTTTCTATATACACTATAAGACTTTTATGTGACATTCATTTGACAAAATGATATTAATTATACATAAGCTGTTACAGTTTCAACTATCAATCTAAAAACTACAATTCTTCTAAAAGACTCCTTCAACACATAAAAACAATCAGCCTTTCATGTATAGTACATGAAAGGCTGATTGTTTTTCACTACACTTTTTTATGTATACAGTATATCCCTGCTATAATAAAACAAATTGAAATTACCGATAAAATTGTACCCTGGATTTCATAAAATGCAGTAAAGAATTTCCCGCTTCCTCTATCCCAAATTTCTAATGAACCCGCGTAAATTGCGGAAGTTATACATGTAAGGCCGAATAGGAGAACACCCGAAAAACATAGGTTACTCAAATATTTTTCATTATTAGCTCACCTCCATTAATTTGATTTGTGAATAAAACAAAAAAGACCTTTATACGTTAAAGATCTTTTTCATCTTATTTTTGTTAGAAAAAACGCCAGAATCTAAAACAAAAACTTACTTTATGATTAACATCTCCATATACAAATTAAAGACTATTAGGTTACCAGCGTCTTCTCGATTATCATTTTCACATTAAATGTTTCTTGCAATATGCGGTTTACTATAATGGCTTGTTCCACCACCGCTTACTATTACTTTACCGCCTTTTTCGAAGATCAATAATTTACTTGAACCATCTGAAAGTAAAACTATTACTTCAGCATGATCACTTGTCGCTACATAGATTACATAACCACTTTTTGAAATACAAGTTTCCCAATGCTTATCAAATTCTGATCTTACAACTCGATTAGAATACACTTGATTTTCAATTCTTCCTGGCTGTTCATTTTCCAATTTTTTCTTACCTCCTTCCAAAGTTGTCATTTATATATAAATGACGGTTTCTCAATAAATTAGTGACCGTCCTTAATATAAATAGTATATGTAGTTAGTAGGAAAATGCTTGGACAATGAAAACGTAACAGCATTTAAGTATTTTACAATCGGAATTTTCCCTTAATCATTACAGCTATTTCTTTAGCACTCAAATGAGTATTATTAATTTTTATGTACTCTTCTTTTTCAATTTCATCATGAAATGAATTTAATCTATGTTTTTTCATCGTTTCTTTTAAATTTTTTTCAGACCATTCAATGTCTCTTTTTTTCGGTTTATGCTCTAGTCTATGTGGACTTTTATTTCGCTCTAATCTTTCATCTAATTCTGCCTCGAGCTCTACAAAATATACTGCTGCGCCTTTTGATTCAAAAATACTTACTACATGGTTTATGTAATCTCAATCCGATTGAAGATCAAATGCCCATACATATGTAAAAATCATTCCGTATAAATCACTTTTAGACACTTCTTCAAACAGTTCATTACGCAACAAACTTACTAATCTTTTTGCTTCCTTTGTACTGTAATCAAAAAATGGACTTACTAAATCAATGGTCATGTGATTATGAAAAATTTTCAAATCTGTTAGTTTCGCTAATTCTTGTCCGACTGTCATTTTCCCGACTGCTTGCGGGCCAAATATTAAGATGAATTTCATTTGTTTTCCTCCGATTTCCCTCTATAAACAATGAAATAAAACATATCCTAACATTGAAAATAAGGCAGTCGATGTTGTGTCGATTGCCTTATTTTCATGAATAGTTCCTATATTATTACTTTCGTACAGCTTCAAAAGTAATAATTTGTTCTGCATTTGACGGTTGCTTTTCATAAACATAGTCAGCAGAGCAAGTAATGTCAGTGAAACCTATACTTTCTAAAAGGAGTCTAAACTCTTCTATTCCATACCACCGCATTGCAAAACGTTGTAGTTCAGTTTGTACTAACTGTCCTTTACTCCATTTTTCATATTTTAAATATGATACAGTTACTTGGTTAAGCCAATCTATTTCAATTGATTTATTTTCTAATGTAATTCCGTCCCCGCTTGGTAAAGAAAAAGTCGATGTATGAATCTCACCCGTCTTCCAGTCATATGGAAGCGCAAGATCTACAATTAAACGACCGCCTAGATTAAGATGTCGATAAAAACATTTCAGAGCATTTATAGAATCATCACGATTTTCAATTAAACAAAAGGATCCAGTAGGAATTATTATCGCTTCATATTTATGTGGCAGTGAAAATTGTTGTAAGCTTCCTTCATATAAATTAGGATGCAAGCCTCTCTCTTTACACCGCATACGGCAAGAATCTAGCATTTCAGGCGAATAATCTATCCCATCAACTTTAAAGCCAGCTTCAAGAAGTGGAATAATGACACGTCCCGATCCTACTGCTGCTTCGAGAATTCTCCCTTTACAACTCTTTAAACGATCTTGATAATATTCAATATCACCATTCAAAGCGTAACCGACAGGTTTTGTGAAATCATATAATTCCGTACAAAGTGTACTATAATAACTAAACATTTATTTTCTCCTCCGTTTTATGTGTACGGAAGATTCTAATTTACTTAATCTTTCCGTACCTCAAATTTTAATGAGAATTCGAAAGAGCTGACTGTCATAATATATCACTCGCTTTCCATAGAATATAATCATATTGTATAATATTCCCTTCAAAATGAACATATAGAAACCAAAATTCAGACTTATACTGAAAGGAGGATATGATGAATTCATTAATTGGATTTCTTTTTCTTCTTATCGCTATTAATGTTCTAATTTTCTTTATAGCAAAGCAGTATAAACGAATATGGAAAATAGCCAGTGGTATTTTCATTCTTTCTTCCCCCATTGTTTTCTTTGCCACTATGCACGTAATTGGAGAAAAAGTAGGAGATGGATTAGCTGGAGGTTTTGCCGCTTTTACCTTTAGTGGCCTTTTAATCATTAATGCAATTTTTTTATTTGTTGTAAATATTATTATATCTACCAATAGAAATGCATAATGCACTCCCCATATTTGTAGGCATTTCTATTTCAAAATTTAAAGAGCTTACTATAGTAAGCTCTTTATCAAAAACTATTTATTTCACAATCGGCAATGTCACTTCACTCAATTTCACCGTTAGCTTCGTTCCTGCTTTCGGTCTAATTGTATAATCGTAGTCACTTGCGATTAAAACGACCCCCATTTGATGCCCTGCTTTAAATACGTAATCATCTGGCTGCATGTCCCATGTAAATGTGTAATCTTTACCAGGTTGAATCGCTGTTGAATTCTCTATACTATTTAAGTTTTGCGGATCCATCCAACCTCTCGTTACGATTTCAGGCTTCGCTCCGCCATAATCAACGAGTACAGCTGTTAAATTTGAAACAGATCGATCAATATTTCCTGTTATTGAAATTTTAGGCGTACCACTTATTCGCATATCTTTTTGCAGTACAGGCATTGTATATACTAATCGATTCGCTATTTCTAACTCAGGGTTTTCTACTAGCTGATTTGACTGTATTTTAGCATCATCTACTAATGAGAAAACATTGTTTACTGATCCCATACTTAATGGTAGATTGACTGATTTATTACTTAAATACATACGGACTTTTGATGGTACAGCTGCTGGATCTGGCCAATTTTTTATTTTTTGCCACGATTTATTTTCACGTTGTACATCTACCATCGGTTCATCCATAATTCCATTTTCAATTCCATATAACCAATAATCGAACCATTTATTTTGGGTTTGTTGCCAGTTATTACTTGATGTTCCGCCATGTCCACCTTGATGTAACCACATTTTACGAGGAACATTATTTTTGCCAAGAGCTTCCCACCACTGTGCGAACTGCTTCGTTTTTACATTCCAATCATTTAAACCGTGAACAACAAACACACTAGCCTTCACATTCTTAACATCTTTTACATAGTTACGTTTATCCCAAAAATCGTTATAATCGCCTGTTTTACGATCTTGTCCAGCTGTTAGTTCTTTAATAATTTGCCCGCAAACTTCAGGGTTCTTTCTTGTTAGTACTGCTTCTGCCATATTATCTGTATCTTCTCCTTGATAACCACCTGGCGCAATAACCGCCCCATTTGCACGATAATAATCATACCAGCTACTAATCGCTGCGATTGGAATAATTGTTTTTAACCCTTCCACTCCTGTCGTTGCAACAGCATTCGGTAACGTACCATTATAAGAAACTCCTGTCATTCCTACATTTCCCGAAGACCAATTTGCATTTACTTCCTTACCATCCTCTGTATATGCTTTCGCACGCCCATTTACCCAATCAATGACAGACTTAGTCCCTAATATTTCTTGTTCATCTCCAGTTGTCGGACATCCATCTGATTTTCCAGTTCCGATACTTTCGCCTAAAATGACTGCATATCCTCTCGGAACATAATAATTACCATACGACCCAAGATTAACTGCCCCATACGGTTTTCCTTCATACGCATACAATTCTTCATCAACATTATAAACAGGAACATCTTTTAATCCTGATCGATATGGACTCATTTCATAAATAACGGGGACTTTCACATCTGAGTTCGTCTTTGGACGCATAACCTTTACTGATACACGATCTTTTTTACCATCACGATCACTATCAACTTCTGTCTCTACAAATAGATTTTCTACGATGGCTTCATCAAGTGAATAGATTGGCTTCGTCATCCCATTTTCTAATTCAATTTTCGTATTTGACATTAAACCCTCTGAAATTTGACCATTTAACATAACATTTTTGTCTTTTACGGAGCTCCCTTCATTTTCTTCTGCATGTGCAGTCATACTAGAAACTCCTGAAGTAATTGTTAAAGATAATATAGTCGATAGTGTAATTGCTATTTTCTTTTTTTTCATGCCCTTCCCTCCCCATATATTCCTTCTTTTACTATACATTAAAAATGCAGAAAATTCAGTTTATATTTCGTGGAAAGTTGAGAAATTTGTAAAACATTCGAATCTTTCAAGATAATAGAAAAGGAACTAATAACAATTAGTTCCTTTCTATATACATATAAAATTGTATTTCTCCATCTTCTACCGAAACTCCGTATTCAAAACCATGTCTTTCTAATATACTTTTTACAATCGCTAATCCTAATCCAGTACCTGATTTTTCTTTACTGCGAGAAGACTCTAATACGTAAAAAGGCTCCCAAATTTTATCTATCTCTTTAATTCCCTCAGCAGCAATACCATTTTGAATTTGAAAATACACAATGCCATTTTTCTCTTCTAATATGATTTTTATATTTTGATTCGTTGTATATTTTATCGCATTAGAAATTAAATTTTGAAAGACCATTCTCATTTTATTTAAATCAGCATAAACAATCGTGTCACCAACACTATAGTTCACTTGCAACTTGAGTTCTTTCGACTCCAGTTCAATCTTATGCTTATCTATTATACTTTGTACTAGTGGTTCAATAGGGAATTCTTCTTTTTGTAAAATATCTCTTTCTAGTTTAGAAAATCGCAATAAMTCTTCAATTAAATTTGAAATTTGATCTGTTTGTTTAATGATTGTATCAACATATGTGCCATCATCTAAACCGTCTTTTATTCCCATAGAATATGCTTTTACTAATGCGATTGGTGTTTTTAATTCATGAGTTACATCGCCCATAAATCGTTTTAAGTGGTCATTTCGATCTGTTAAATCTTGATGTGCTTCATGTAATTTATCACTCATAATGTTTATACTATTTGCTAAATCACCTATTTCATCATTCGTTTTAACTTTCGTCCGTTTAAATTTCAGACGTGAAATATCTTCTGCGACATCACTCAATTCATTCAGTGGTGTAGTGATTGTTTTTGAAAAAATCCAGACGAGCACGATAATAAGAAATAGTGAGAATCCCAAAATGTATAAATAAAATGAGTTAAGCGTTTTAATTACTTCATTTGAATGTGCGATAGAAACTCCTACTAAAATCAACATATCATCTTTCGCAATGTATTTCGCAAAAAAACTAGATTTTATCTTTTCTTGATCATATATTTTATTCGATTGTCCGAGGTTCTTCACTTTCGTAATTTCTTCTTTTGTAATCCAAAGTTTATTCAATGCAACTCTCTTTTTTGTAAGTTGCATGCGTAATTCTTCATTAATAGCATCTTCTGAACTATTTATTGATGTGTACGCAATCGTAACATTACCTTCATTTTCAATACGATTTATAGCATCATCTAGTTCTTTACGCGGTATTGACTGGATTTGCGCTGTAATGCCTTCTAAGCTTTCGCGTGTTTTGTGCACATTATATTTTGGTAAAAAATAGTTAATTAATAATAAAGAGATGGAAAAAATAAGGATGACTGTTAAAGAGATGCTGAAAAATAACTTTTTACCGAGTTTATTCACACTCTTCCTCCAAACTGTATCCTAAACCGCGATGTGTCTTTATAATATTTTCTCCTATTTTTTTACGTAATCTTCTTACATGCGTATCAACTGTTCGCTCTTCCCCAAAATAATCAAATCCCCAGACGATATCTAACAACTTTTTCCTCGTTAAAATCGTGCCTTTATGATTTAAAAAGCACTTTATTAATTGTAATTCTGTCTTTGTAATGTCTAATTCTTTCTCATTTTTATATACTTTATTTTTGGTGAAATCTATTTTTAAATCTTGAACTTGAATAATATCTTCATGCTGTACAAGCTTTTTCGCTCGCGTAATTAGCACTCCTGGGTGAAATGGTTTTTTCACATACTCATCTGCCCCGGTTTGAAGAGCTGCTAATTCATCTTCACTTTCACTTTTCGCAGTAAGCATTAATACTTTTACACTCGAATTCTTTTTTATTTCCTGACAGACAGTAATACCACTACTTTTCGGCATCATCCAGTCTAAAATAGCTAAGTCAATTTTCTCATCATAAAATATTTGAAGTGCTTCCTCTCCATCCTTTGCTAATAAAACTTCGAAGCCTTCTTTTTCAAAATACGCTTTTAAAATTTTCAGCATATCTTGTTCATCATCCGCGATTAATACTTTCATTACATTTCCTCCATTACTTATAAACAAATATCAATTTTATCATACAACTTCTTTGTTACATCAATGTGACATAAAAATATTTACAACGTTTGAGGGTATAGTAAGTGTGAGGTGTTGTTTCATGTTCAAAAAAATAGGAGTCATTACTCTTCTCTTCTTTTTATTATCAACAAATGCGTTCGCAAATACAAATAAACAAATTGAAGTATTTGATTGTAAAAAAGAAATGGTCGTTCAAAAACAATCTTTAGATCCAGCTATTCAAAAAGAAGCTGTTCAATATGCTAAATCCATTACTGGCCCGTTCAAAAACTTAAACGTCGTTCCGAAAGATGGACATATGATAAAAATCCCATTATCGAAACCTGTTCCTATTACAAATCAATGGTTACATACAACAATTGATGAAGTACTCATCCTTCTCCCACTTAACGAAAAACCTTACATTATGCTTTACGATGATGAAAATAATCCGCATTTTTATTATGTAAAAGGTAATCCGAAAACTTTATTGAAACAAATGAATGTTAAATTATAATTAATTAAAGATCCCGCAAGTATCATTCGCGGGATCTTTCTTTATCAGTTAACAACTTGATTTTCATTTAAAAAATTAATAATCTGCCTTTTGTGATGGTTATCGTGATCTACGAATTCTTTAATAATATATATTAGAGAGTACGGCATTCCAGTATGAGGACAATATGATACTCCATTGGCAGTTAAATGTTCCTTTAGCTTTCCAATAGACAGTCGGTTAAGCTCTTGAACAAGTAAATCTCTTTTAGCTTGTGCTTCTTCAAGAAGTTTTATCTTAGATATACCTGATTTTGCATAATTAGAGGCTTGTTTATTATATGTATCAAAGTCAGGGAACTCCATTTCCTGTCCATCTCTCACTGATGATAATGTCTCACGTAAAAGATAGTCATCCCAATTCATAATATGAGATACAATCTCACCAATAGTCCATTTCCCCTCTGATATTGGCGCTGTCCACAATTCTTCTTTCATACCTTTCAATGTGGTTATCCACATTGAATAATCTTTAAAATCATTAATAATTTTATTTTCTCCCATCATCTAATCCCCATTCTAATAGTAGATTCAAATAAATTATACCATAAATCTACATATTGTAGAACGAACGTTCTCTTGGAGATCAAATAATAATTCACTACATCCTTTTATCTAAGTTTAGATAATGGCTTGTTCCTACATACATTTTCCCTTTCGCAAATCCACTCGAAGTATAAAATTTATCCCCCTGTTCTGTATCTGTATGTAAGACAACAATAGTAAAATAGATTTTTGCATCGCTTAATTTCCGCCGGTAATCTTTTGCAATATAAAATCTCCTCAATCGGCCAATCTTATTATCTTTCGTATACGGATCTTGATTTAATCCCCCGATTCCAATTAACGTATCCCCTCGAAAGATTCCATATAAACATTCACCTGTTTTACTAAATGTATTTCTTTTACTTTCATATTCATTTATTAGTTTTATTAAGAAGTTAAATCCTTCTTCTTTACTTTCCTGGACAAGGTGATTGACCTCATATTTTAGCAGATCTCCAATTTGTTTTATTTGTATATCTTCCAGCTTAATCTCCCACTTTCTCTATCCAAATGTATCTTTTTGAAAAATAAAAATGCCCAAGAATATATTATCCTGAGCATTCATTTGAATGTGAACTTATTCATTTTGTTATGTACGTATTCTTCAATTCTGGTAATATCCCCTTCAGTTCCATTAAATCATCAATTACTAAATCAGCATGAGCAAGCTCATCTTCTTGTGCAAAATCAAAATTACATCCAATCGCAATTAAACCATTATCTTTTGCCGCATTAATATCCGATAAACGATCCCCAACTACCGCTGCCTCTTTTATATCATACTTCTTCAAAATACATTTAACTAAGTCACCTTTATTTAGCGAGTGTATTTGTTCAATACTGAATATTTCCGTAACCCATTGGTCTAAACCATAATAAGATACGATTGCCTGTAAATATTCCGTTAAACCATTACTAGCAATGTAAATGGAACAGTTATTTTCTTTTATAAAACTAAAAATTCCCTTTACATTCGGATATAAAGCACCATTTCCGTTCTTTATATTTTCAATTAGTCTTTCTAAAAAATATGCATCTGTTTGTTCCCTTACTTCATTAGAATGATTAGGTAATAAAGCTTCCCAAACTTTAGGTAAAGGTACACCCATAATTTCACGATATTTATCAATTGGTGTTATCGTATTCCATAATTGTAGTGACCGTAAATGATCAAATGTATCATCTAGTGATAACTCTAAAATTTTATCTGTTTGAAATAAAGTTCCATCCATATCGAAAATTAGTGCTTGTAACATGATATTCTCTCCCATTCTTTACTTATGAACTACAATACAGCTTTACTCGAAATATTTTTAAGCATCTCAACAATAATTTCTGAACAATAATTCGCTGCAGTTTTCGCGAAATCATCATATGAAACTTGCGCTGAATCATCTGCACTGTCAGAAATGCATCTCAAAACGAGAAACGGTATGTCATTTATATAAGCAACATGTCCAATTGCTGCTCCTTCCATTTCTGTACAATGAGGTGTATATTCAATGACTAATTGCTCCTTTAATTTTGAATCCTCGACGAAGCATTCTCCGCTGACGATTCTTCCTTCATGAACAGTAATATTTAAACTACTACTATTAACAGCTTTTCGGGCTAAATCTCTTAATTCCTCGCTTGCATGAAACGCTTCTTGAAACGGAAATAGATTCTTCATTTGATTTTTATTAACATCATGATGCGTAACATTTGTAGAAATAACTAGATCACCAATTTTCACATCCGGATGTAATCCACCCGCAACACCTGTATTAATGATAGAATTCACATCAAATTTATTAATTAAAATTTGTGTACATGCGGCGGCATTTACCTTTCCTACACCACATCGCGTAATAATAATTTCTGTATCCATGAAGTTTCCTTTATAAAAAGGTATTCCCGCAATAGTATGTTCCTCTTTAATAAGTAGTTTTTCTAATAGTAAGTCTATTTCTATTTGCATTGCTCCGATAATACCGATTCTGTTCATATATGTAGTCCCCTTAATTAATTTGCAAATATTCATCAATATCTTTATGAATTTGCATAAAAGCTTTATTCCAAAATTCATACTCTGTTAGATCAATATCAAAATGTTTTTTCATCAATTCTTCAACTGGGGCCTTTCCTGTTTCTCGTAAAAACTCTTTATACCTCAAATGAAATGCATTTTTATTTTCCTTTGCTATTTCAATTAAACTAAAACTCGCTAAATACCCAAATGTGTATGGATAATTATAAAAAGGAACATCTGCTATATAAAACTGAACGTATTTCATCCAAACAAACGGCTGATATTCTGTTAGTGCATTTCCGTATGCCTTTTCTTGCGCGGCTATAGATAATTTCTCAATTTCATCAGCACTTAAAGGACCTTCCTTGCATTCTACATAAAACTTCTTCTCAAACTGAAACGATGCACGAATTGCCATAACATAATTAAAACTATTTCTTATTTTCCAGCTAAGCAATGACTTTTTCATCTCTACACAATCTGTTGTTTGAATTAAATAATTCATGATTACCGTTTCAAAGAAAATAGACGCTGATTCAGCTGTACTCATTGGCAGATAATCATCTAAAAATGAAGTAGATTGTTCAAGACTCATAACATAAAAATGCCAAGCGTGTCCTAGTTCATGAGCAAGTACTCTTACACTATCAATTGTTCCATCATAACGAAGTGAAATTTTAGTTGTTCTATAGAAAACATAAAGTCTTGTTCATCAGAATATAACCTATATAAATCCCATTGAGTTGGTGTTTGTATAAGGACATTCATTTTAATAACCTCCTATTTTTACAAGCAGTTACAACAAATTAGCACCTACACAATTATATATGAATAAAGAAATTTTTAACATAACTAAAAATTCTGATTTATAATAAATTTAAAAGATGATTTCCGTTAAATACAGAAATCATCTACTTATAGATTTTATTTATCCCCATAATTCGGAAGAAGTTTTTCTAAACAAATTCCACTTACTAGATTTAGGTTATAAATTAAGCAACTGTTTCTTCTTAGCGTTAAATTCCTCTTCTGTAATAACACCTATATCTAATAATTCTTTGAATTTTTTCAACTCATCTGCCACAGATATTACAGGTTTTGAAACCGATTGAGTTTCAGTTGTACTATTTTTTAATGAATCCAAAACTTGATGAACATTGTTATTAATAGCTGTTGCTGAATCTTTTTCTAAAGAAATATTAAATTTTTCTTGCGGTGTATCAATCGTTAAGACTCCAAATAATAATCCTTTTTCAAATGTTATATCATTTATTTTTTCATAAGCCACGGATTTGAACTTTTCACCAGTTAAAGAATTTTGTCCGAACATAATTCTTTTATTAGTAATAGCATATGCGAAATTACGATCATGTTTTGTTGCGGATTCATAATTATGTAAACCGATAAAAGTCATTAAAACTTCTTCGGGTTGCATCAAGTTTTTTTCAAGTACTCCGAAATGTTTTAAACTCCACTTTTCGTTATATCCAGAGCCAAAGTTATTATCAACACAGTATTGATACATTCCTTCAGCAGTTGACATCGGATTTTCAGCAATTTTTTCTGTCCTTGCATCAATTACAGCTTTTCTCTCTTCAATCATTACTTTAATTTCTTCAATTGTAACTTTATTTACAGGCACAACAGTCATGCCACCTGCTGCTTTTAAGCAATCTGGACAAACCCAAGCATTTGATTTTTTTACTTTGTATCGATTCAAACCAACTTTATTATCACAAACGCCACATACCACTTTTAAACTAAAAAAAACCATAATCAACCTCCAAGTTTCAATATGAAAATTCTATTATTTTCAACAATATTTAGTACCCTATTTTATGATTAATACTAAAAGGTTACTAAATTTGCTTGGATTTCATTTATTAATAGAGAAACAAACACTTTATCACTAATTATTCATAGAATCAATACTATATCATCATTTAGAAATAATTACCTCGCAACAAAAAAAGAGAGATTGATCAAAGATCAATCTCTTACTTTACTCTACTTTATTTAAGAAGAACAACGTTAACGCACCAGGTCCTGTATGCGCTCCGATTGCTGCTCCAATTGTATTTACGATAAATACTTCACAGCCGAATCTTTCAGTAATTAATGCTTTTAATGCTTCGGCAGTTTCTAAATCATCACCGTGAGTCATACCGATTGTTTGACCTTTAAGGTCTTTCCCGCGCTCTTCCATAATATCAACAATTCGGCTTAATACTTTCTTTTTCCCTCTTACCTTTTCAAGTGGTACAAGTTTTCCTTCATCCACATTTAAAATTGGCTTAATGTTTAATAAACCACCGATGAAACCGGCTACTTTACTTAAACGTCCACCTCTAACAAGGTACTGTAAGTCAGCTACAGTGAAGATATGTTCCATATGCTCCATTAGAAAAGCTACACGGTTTAATATTTCTTCTTTTGATGCGCCCTCTTTTGCCATTTTTGCAGCCTCTAATACGACAATACCCTGACCGAGTGAGGCACATTTTGTATCGATAATTTCTAAATCTAAATCAGTGTATGTTTCTTTCACTTCTTTTTTAATGAGAACTGACGATTGATATGTACCAGACAATTCAGATGAAAAGGCTAAATATATACAAGGGTTACCTTCTTTTGCATAGGAAACAAATTTTTCTTGGAATGTTTCAAGTGAAGGCAATGACGTTTTATAAACTGCGCCTTCTCTCATTTTTTGCAGTAATGTAACTGATTTTAATGTAACCCCATCTAAATACTCTGTTTCTGCTTCATCATATACACGGAGTGGAATTAAATCAATATCATATGCTTGCAGCAATTCTACCGGTAAATCCGCCGCACTATCCGTAATGATTTTAACACCCATTTTTAAACCTCTATTCTGTTATAAATATAAAAAATATAAAATAAAAATAGTACTTTTAAATTATATACGTAAAACTTAAATGAAGAAAGGAAAAGACTTTATATTGTATGCACTATTCTTCAAAACTTGAACTGCAAATAAAAATGATTTCATTTTAACCTCTTTTTACAAGTTATTACACTGTTTATAATGAGAATATTACATTTTTTCTGAGGGAGGATACATATAAGTATTCAACTAGCTATATATAACGATTTAGAATGAGTTAATAATCATTATGAATCGATAGGATTTGTACCAAGTGATTTAACACGAGACACAGTTGCGATCATTACATATAACAACGAGTATGCAGGTGTTGGACGTTTAGTCCAAATAGATGAAGGTACTATTGAAATGGGTGGAATTTTTATTCTCCCTAAATTTAGAGGTCTACAATTAGCTGGGCAACTCGTTTCATTTTTAGTACAAACTGCAAAAAAATTACAAATACTAAATGTGTATTGTCTTCCTTTCGAGGAACTAGAAAATTTTTATAAAAAATATGGCTATACTGAAGTCGATACTACGAAAGAAGTTGTCCACCCAATTATTCTAAAAAAATATAATTGGTGTTTGGAAAATTACGATAAACATGTTTTACTATTTAAGTTGTAAGTTTTGTAAAAAAGGAGTCAATGCACTTTGTATTACACATCAGATTATACAAGCAATTATCTGTGAATTAGCTTCTTTATTCAAACAACATATACGCCACATTTTATACCCGTTTTTAATAAGTGTTAGCAAGTTCGTTGACAAACTTGTTAGCACCCTTTTAAAACTTAAACCTGAAGAAATTCATACAATTAAGTAACTATCCTAGCTAGCAATAATATCATCCTTCATAAATATTAAAATTAATTCATTGAGGATAAACCGTTTGGAGGATATTCTATACACTGAATGATTTACAAAAGATTACGCATTGATACGCTACGAATAAAAATAATGAGCTAATCAAGGGAATATAATCATTTTTATGTAATTCGCACTTGTACTTCCTGTTCTTGTATCACTTGAATGATTAATTCCAATACAATATTTTGTACTAACTGATACACATTGTCATGAAATGTACTTTGTTCTGATATGTATTCAATACATTGATATATATATCCTTCTACCAATAAGCTCCCTTTTTCAACTGTAAATTTATTTTGTCCATTCTTTTTTACTTTTGGTACTAAAAATTCGGTTTTTGTCAAAATAATCTCCTGTTCCACCTCTTTTATTCCTATGACTTTTTCTGTAAATACCACTTTTTCTCGTAAACTAATTTCACCTTTATATCTTCCTATTTCTATTGGTAGTCTGGCTGTTATATAATTACTTACTTCTCCCCCATTTTCACTCTCTAATATTATGCTGTGAATAGGAATCCATGAAGATGTCTCTACCTTATTCTCTTCATTATTCCCTTTAACTTTTTGATTATATAATTCAACAAGCACTCTCTTTTCATGAAGATTTAAAGAAACTAATTTACAATAAGCCTCCGAATGATACTGTTGCACTGTAGTTAATAACTTAGAATCTAATTCACGCCCCTCCGCATCTTTTTCATTTCGAAATACAAATGCATCTTGATTTTTCACATTTATTTTTGGAAATACTTTAAAGCTAGACACTTCTGAAATAATAGAAAATGGCGTTTTCACTACCATTGAATGCACTGAAGTCTCTATTTTTGATCCTAAACCTATACTTTCTCTCTTTGGTTCAGTTTCTTCACTTTTTTTCTCTGATTCATTTGCTACTTCTACTTTCTCTAATCCAATCACTTTATTTTCTTTTGCTGGTTCAGTCTCTTCACTTTTTTTCTCTGATTCATTTGCTACTTCTACTTTCTCTAATCCAATCACTTTATTTTCTTTTGCTGGTTCAGTCTCYTCACTTTCTTTGTTTGATTCAATTGCTATTTCTTCTTTCTCTGATTCGGTTTCTTCATCTTCTTTTGCTAATTCACTTTTCACCTCGTCTTCCTCTAATCCATTCGCTTTATCTTCTTTTGCTGATCTAGTTTTTTCACTTTCTTTCTCTAATTCATTCGCTTTATCTTCTTTTGTTAATCCAGCTTTTTCACTCTCTTTCTCTATTCCAATTACTTTATCTTCTTTTTTTGACTCTGTTTCTTTACTTTCTTTCTCTAATTTAATTACTTTATCTTCTTTTTTTGATTCAGTTTTTTCACTTTCTTTCTCTATTCCAATTACTTTATCTTCTTTTTTTGACTCTGTTTCTTTACTTTTCTTTTTTTCTCTTATTTCACGTGAATCATCTTGAACATTCAGCATTTTCCATTTGTAAACTTTGTTCCATATTTCTTTACCAACCCATGGCTTATTCATCACCATCCCCCCCTCTGATGTAATTCCTAAAAATATGCTTTTTGTACGCGACCATTTCATCATTATATATGTTTTATAATAATAAAAAAGACATTGTCTTTTTAATAAAGACAATGCTTTTTTAATTTTATACCTGTACTTGTTGTACTTGTAAAACTTTTAAAGTAAGGTCTAGTACAATTTTTTCACGAAGAGTTCCAAATGGCTCGTTTAATTCTGTTGGACAAGGTGAAAAGTCTAATTCAAAAAATTGAGCGCTTACTAATTCACAATATGGTTGTTCATTATAAAACACTGTATTTTCGAAGAAGTATTTGTCTAAACGTGGTAAATCACCATTTTTAGGATTAATAAAGTGAGATGTAGTATCTGAAGAAGAAGCTACTATAGCTTGTGATAGAAAATCTGCTGCTGTTAAATCTGCAAAACCAGAAAATGGAACATTTGCAATACGATCATATAGCACTCCATTACACTCATCATTTGCATATTCAATATTTTTACGAATATATCCTTGTACAAATAATTTTGCTCTTGTAACTCGGCGGTAATTTGTACCTGGTACTGGAGTAAATGCTACAGGAACTAACTTACATTGTGTTAAAAATACATTTTTTAAGATACGTTTAATTTCAACTGCTGGAGGATCTAATGAAATATCAGATTCTACAACAATTTGAATTGTTCTTTCTGCTAATACAACTGGTATTTTTACAATCGGTGCTCCTGGAGTAAGAATTGGTGTTGCAGCTGCATCACTTAATGGCGTTTGAGTTTGTCCATCTACCTGACATGGTACATTAATTGGGCATTGTTCGCTCATATTTTATAATCTCCTTTATACAATATTTTGGAGTTTTTTAACTCTCTATACTGTATATGTATCTCTTCTATTAATGCGTGGGTTTGTATAATAGTTACTTTCATCATTTACAAAAAAATAGCAAATTTATTGTTAGTTAAACACACATAACTTAATATATTAAGCCTTTATGATTATCTACCTATATAAAAAGAGAATTTCTGAACCCTCATCGTGGAAGTAGGAACTGATGTGTTAATTATATTCACTAGTAATAGAAGAAAAATCAATATTAGTATCACTCTACTGTTGAAAAAAATAAAAACCGACTAAAAAAAGTCGGTTTTTATACCCAAATTTTTGCGGAATCCCTTCATCCTTATCATTAATATCATTGTTTTATTCTCAAATTTTTCACTAAAATTTATCAACTCTTCTTAGGAAACCAATCTTGTCGTCATTCTTTTCCCTTAATTTCATTTATTAACATCTCTTTTAATACCTTTTTATCTTTGGATAGTTTAGTTTTTGTTTGCAATTATAAAAAATAAGACTACTAAACGTTAATTTACTAGTCTTATGACGTTGTACAATCCGTACACGCTCCCGTTCATTCACTTATTATTTACAAAATAAGTATCATATGCCTTATCAAAAACATACCCTAGCTTTTCTGCTAATTTGACAGAAGTACTATTCGCTGCGTCCCAGTTTGGATACCTCCCCTTTTCTAAACAATCCAATATTAAGGTCGCACAAACTACAGTTGCCAATCCCTTTCTTCTATGATCAAGATCAGTAGCAACTTCAATTTCAATACCATCATTATAAATACTATATGATGATGCACCGCATACGACTTCTCCATTATACAAAATGCTATAACCTATACCTCGATTTACATAATCATCTATTGATCGAAATTGACTTGTAAAATCTTCAGAAACGTTGTGTAATGTTGGATTATTTGCGATATGCTCATCTATTTTTCTTAATTCATATCCTTTTGGAAGTGCAGTTATAAAAGATTGTAATTTTGAGCGATTAAACACTTCTGCATTTCTTTTAAATTTATATCGTAAAAACTTATCTATTTTTCTTTCATGGAATGTTTCTAAACGCTTTTTCCATTGATCACTATTTACGATTACTAAAATTCTTTCAGGGATGTTACGTAATAACTCTTCTGTCTCTTTTGCATTTGGATCCCCAGCGTAAAATGTGAAAATCCCTACCGTAATTTGCGCTACTGTCGGGTTTTCAAGATCGTTCACCCAGGCATTGCCCATATGTCCTTGTAAATAAGAAAGTAGAACAACATTATTAAAATCCTCGAACATAGAAACTAATTTTTTTCTTGTATGTATTTTTGCCTCATATATCATTTACATTCCCGCTTTCTTTAAAATCAACTAGACTCAACATTTTCATGAGTTAACTTTTATTAGTATTCTTATACACACTTATTTATTATCTAAGTAAATGTCTATGAAACTCAACTCTCAAATATCAAATAATTATAAATTATACGTAAATTCAATTTTATTATAACATCTAATTTCATTGAAATGATTTACCAATCAAGAATTGCTATTTTCAGATTCATTTTAGTCCTCATATCTCATTTTCTATTTACAGGTAAAAACATTATTATTCACAAATAATAGATAGCATTAGGACCATACCACATAGCTATCCACTCAATTAATACATTGTTTCCCAAAACGAAAAATTTGTAATTCCTCAATATAAAAATACATACATCCCAATATTCTAATAAAAACTATTTGTTGATAAATTTTTGCATGTATACCAAATCAAGATAAATAACTGTAAGATTGATTTGTAAATAAGCTTATTAAGGGGGATTATAAAATGTCTGATTTGTATTCTCGTCTTTCAAAAAGTGATGCCGCGGTTCTTCTAGTGGATCATCAAACAGGTCTTATTTCCAGTCTAGTGCGTGACTATGGTGTTGATGAATTCAAGAATAATGTTTTAGCTCTTGCGAATACCGCTAAGTTTTTTGATTTACCTGTTATTTTAACAACTAGCTTCGAAGACGGTCCTAATGGTCCACTCATGCAGCAATTAATCGAACTATTTCCAAATGCGCCTAAAATAGCGCGTCCTGGACAAATTAACGCGTGGGACAATGATGAATTTGTAAAAGCTATTGAAGCAACGGGTAAAAAACAGTTAATTATCGCAGGTGTCGTTACTGATGTTTGTGTTGCGTTCCCAGCTCTATCAGCTATAAATGCAGGGTACGAGGTATTTGTTGTAACGGATGCATCTGGAACTTTTAGTAAACAAGTTGCTGATGCCGCTCTTATGCGTATGGCTCATGGAGGGGTGCAACTAATGAACTGGTTTAGCGTTGCAGCAGAATTACAGCGTGACTGGCGAAATGATGTTGAAGGTTTCGGAGCTTTACTTGCTAAGCATCTTCCAAGTTATCAAAATATCATTGGAAGCTATATGGGGGCTCAAAGAGAGCTTAGCAAGTAAAATCTTAATATAAAATCAGAATTGGTATTGTATTTTCGTTAACTTGATGGCGATATATGGTAACAATGATGACTAATTATTCCTAATAAAATTCACTCCCCAAAAAACTTACAGCAGGTATTCACATAATTAAAAAARGGGCTGTCGTAGCAGCCCTTTTTTTAATTATTTTACTAATATTGTATAATCGCCTACTCCACCGCTATATTTATTTACACTTAAATAAATATCCCCTGCAATTGACTTCTTTCATATTTTGTTGCGTAAGCAGGGTACCTAATTTGCATGTTTATGGCAGTGACGCATTAAGGAATAACACGTATCAATTGATAGTACAAACCAGCCTATTTCCCGCTACTACGGCCTATACAGTATAGAAAACAATAAATACCTTTACTTTCATTAGTGTATCTAAAGAGAAGCTAAAAAATTTCCGATTCCACACAATAAATAGCTAAATTCAAATGTAACAATATTTAATTTAATCATTTTTATGTAAAAACCCTCATTATAGTGTACGAGGGTTAATTACGATAAATACGTTATAACTCCTTCTTAGAAATGTAAGATTCCGTCTCACCATTTTTATATTTTCTAGTTAACTTAATAATTGAATTGTACATCATACTATTGTCGTTAATAATCTCTTTTTTCATCTCTTCTATTTCGGCATTTCCAGTTCCACTCTCTATTTTTAAACAGTTTGAAATGTTGAGGTATCCATTTGATGCGAAAAGAATGATAAACGTAATATCAGGGAAGTTAATAAACAGTAATCCAAATTTCAATGGATTTCCAGTTATATCCGATAAGATTAATCGAAAATCTAACAGTTCAGGTACCGGAACGAAATCTTTAGAAACAATCGCTTCACCTACTATAGTAATTTGCTTTACTACATTCCCAAGCTCATCTACAAATTCAATACATCTAGGTGGATCAATCGTTGTTGCCTGTAAAGATAAACTTAATTCAGGATTATTAAAATCGAAGAATAGTGTACTTCCCTCATTTAAACAATGTGGACAAACATTTCCAAGTAAACTGAATTCATCTTCAATAAATTTAACTTTCGTTTTACAACTACAAACTTTCCCTATTCGAATCGCATCAATTCTTGAACAATCTACAAATATTACCTCACTGTCTTCTTGTGCAAACGACACTATACCTTTTATCTCATTAAATGAAATAAAATAGGATACAACTATTTCGTTTCCGTCTATTACGATACTCTCAACCCTAGAATAAGGATGTAAACTTTTCAAAAATTCACATATACTATTTTGACAACATTGACAATCACGTTTCGGCTCACAATCCACTGATTCTCCATTCCTTTCCTATATGTTTTACCTAATAAATATAATATGAAAGGTATGTAAGAAAAGCTTGGACAATATAACTCTAATATTAGTCTAGATAAGTATACAGACATATGCCTGTCAAATTAAGAAACTCATCGTTCCTCAAATAAGTAATAAAATATATTTTTCACTATAAATGCATATAACAATTTCATCTTTCAACAAAAAAGCGTTATAATAAAGTGAAACTTCTATTAGCGGGGAGCTTTATCTCCTACTAATGGTTAGCCCTCACCAATCGGGCTCTTACGGGCAGTTATCTCCTGCCGTCCTCATCATTTGCTTCTTCACCTTGAGGCGGGAGTCTACTGCTCGTTATTGCGGGATGAATTGCAGCCTCTAAGATTACGTAATAAAGGAGATTAAAACAATGACTAAAATTAAAGTATATCAAGTAAAAGAAGAAAATATGGAAGCAGTAAAAAACATCATTGATGTTGAGGAACAAAACCCAACTGCTGAGAACTTACAAAATCTATATACATGTGTATTAGATACTGAAGATATGGCATTACCTGAATCATACGTTGAAGAAGATATCTTAATTGATTCTATGGAAGTTATGGTTAACGCTTCTCAAAGCAAGCTAAGAGACTTAGGTACATATGATGTAATTGAAGTTCAAAACAAAGGTAAGAAAACACAAATTTTATTATTAGCAGACGAAGAATACGAAATTATCGAAGGCTAATTCGACTCCGTACATAAGAAAAAGCTCCTTTCAAAATTGAAAGGAGCTTTTTCTTTATGCTTTTGATGTTTCACTTTTCACCTTGTTTTGTTCTTTTTTATATACCATGCGCTCATTTCCCATAAAGAAAACGAATACGAACGCTAAACTTGCGGGGACTAACGCCCACATAAATGTCTGAACGATTGAACTAGAGAGAGCTTCAATAATTTTATCTAATATTTGCGGCGGAATTTGAGATCTTGCCGATTCTGATAGAATAGCTCTTGAATCTCCTAAAGCGTTTGTATTCATTCCCCCGCTCATACCTTTAAACGATTCTTCTAATTGATCCTGGAAACCAGTTCTTTGAATCATTCCGAAGATTGTAATACCAAGTGTCATACCTAATGAACGAATGAAGTTACTCGTTGAAGTCGCAGAACCGCGTTGCTCCATACCGAAGTTATGAATAGCAGCCATACTTAGTACAGAGAATGAGAAACCAACTCCAAAACCGATAATAACCATATAAATTGTTAATAATATACGACTTGTTTCTGGCATTAATGTACTTAATAAGAATAATCCGATTAGCATAATTACAGCAGAAATAATCATAATGTTTCGGTAGCTAAGTTTCGATGTTAAAAATCCACCTAACTGCGCTGTTACTACTGATCCTAACATCATTGGTAATAACAATAATCCTGAGTTTGTTGCGGTACCACCGTATACGCCTTGAATAAATAACGGAATGTACACAGTTGCTGACATAAATGCCGCCCCGTAACATAAGGCAATAATTGTACTCATTCCGAATAGACGTTGTTTAAACATCTCAAATGAAATGATTGGTTCTTCTACTTTTCGTTCAATAACAATAAAAGCAATTACTAAAATAGCGAACCCAGCAAATAAACTTAAAATAAAGCTAGAATCCCAATCATACTTTTGTCCGCCTAATTCTAAGGCGAACATTAAACAAACTACTGCACCAACTAAAGTAATTGCGCCAAACCAATCAATCTTTTGTTCTCTATGAACTCGTGACTCTTTATAAAATAATGTAATAAAAATAAGTGCTAAAATTCCAAGTGGTAAGTTAATATAAAACACCCAGTGCCAGCTAATATAATCCGTAATATATGCGCCAAGTAATGGCCCGAAAATACTTGATAAACCAAATACTGCTCCGAATAAACCACCCATTTTCCCGCGCTTTTCTGGAGGGAAAATATCAAAAACGATAGTAAATGCGATTGGCACTAGTGCCCCGCCGCCAATACCTTGAATGGCACGATAAATACCTAACTGTGTAATATTTTCAGCAGTTCCACAAAGTGCCGAACCAATCATAAAGACGATTAAACCGAAAATAAAGAATCTCTTTCTACCATACATATCTGATAGTTTACCGAAAATCGGCATACCTGCCATTTCTGCGACCATATAGGCAGAAACGACCCATACAAAGTTTTCAAGGCCTCCTAAATCACCAACGATTGTTCCCATCGCTGTTACGACAATGGTATTATCCATTGA
The DNA here is from genome assembly GCF_056401715.1 of Bacillus sp. P4_E1. Lineage (NCBI taxonomy): Bacteria > Bacillati > Bacillota > Bacilli > Caryophanales > Bacillaceae > Bacillus > Bacillus sp. P4_E1. The sequence continues at coordinate 189,596 of NZ_JBFUIV010000007.1, read as the reverse complement.
TGCCATTAAAATCCCTAGCAATAAGCCCGCCACAACAAAACCGAGCTTATTATTCTTCTCAACCATAACCTTGCTCTCCCTCATACTACTTATATTTGTTTATGTTCTTTTACGACTGCATTACCTTTCTGATTAAAACTAGTGTGATATTCTACTACACTAATTTCACAGCCAGGGCCAATTATAACATGATTTCCTCTTACTACGTCTGCTATTGTATGTTCTAAATAAATATCATCCCCTTCAATAATTGATGTTTGAAGGCTTCCTGCATGACTTGTAAAAGGAATAAATCTCGCTTTTTTACGTACTGTAATCTTTTTCCCACCGATTTCTCTCACTTTACTTCCTTCATAACGGAGTGAGATTTCAATATTTTCAGCATTAAGCAAACCATCACTTTCAAGACCACCAGTTAGTAATAATTCCTCTACTTCTATATCTCCCTTTACATTTAAAGCACCTTTCACATCTACGAAATCACCGGATAGCTTCCCTTTAAATTCTATCATACCTCTAACTTTTGTTTTATTAATTTGTCCGTCGCCTTGTACTTGGGCATTGCCATATACTTTTACATATTCCGCCTCCATATTCCCCTGTACTTCACTATCTCCATACACGACATAATTTTTCGCTTTCATATTGCCACGTACTTCACTCGTACCATACGTTTTAAAATCATTACAACTCATATGATTAGAGATTGTTCCTTCGCCGCGTATCTTTACTTTGTTATAATCTCCACCTGCTGAGCTACCTGATCCATTTACAGTAAGACTATGTTGATTTTCCATACCGATTCCTCTCTCCCTTTTAAACTTAAACTTGCTTAATTTCTTTTACATTTGCGCTTTTATCAACAGTAAGAACCCCAGTATATTCAATTAGTTCAATCTCACAGTTCGGCCCTACAGTAACATTGTTTCCCCTTACTGTTTTAATGTGAGCATAATCAATATCGATATTGTCACCTTCTAGCAGTTCAGCTTCTAACTGTAAGCCAAATACTGTTTTAAATAGTCTACTAAAAGCACTCAATCTATGTTTTACTTTAATGGTTTGGCCACCAATTTCTTTCGCTCTACATGTACCATGAATATTTATATTAATTTCATCTGCGCTTAATAATCCACCAACTGTAAATTGCCCTTCTGAAGAAAAAATATCAACTTCACAATTACCATCAATCGTCGCTTGACCATTGATTTTAAATTCTTCACCAGTTACATTACCACCTATCGTCCCTTTTCCTGCAATTTTTAAAGTGGTCGCCTTTACATCTTGTGTAATTGTCCCTTTCCCATCGATTCGCATCATCTCTGCACTAACTGTACCCTCAACTTTACCTGATCCGCTAATTCTCGCATCGCTACTTTTCAAATCACCAGTAACAATTCCGTAACCATTACATTCAAATTGGTCGCACTCAACGTTTCCATTAACAGTTCCTTTTCCATTTAGTTGCACTTTATGAAACTCTCCACCGTTTGATGAACCATATCCGTTTATAATTAAATTTTCTGTACGCATTATTTCTCCTCCACTACAACAGTTTAGTTTTTAATGCTTCGGTATATTTCATAATTGCTACACGTAAAACAATCTTTGTTCCCTTTTCAAAAATTAAATCCTCAACGCTTGATACTAAGAAGCATGTAGAAATCCCTAACTTCCGAATAATAACTAAGTCACAATTTTTATGTTTAATCGATTCATAATTTTCACGTAAAACTTGTAAAACCATTTTCCCTTCTTCTAAGCTAACGTCTCCTGATTGAAGAAGTTCTTCTAACACGTATACATAAAGAATATCTGCAAATTGAAAATCTGCCGTTTTGTTCGTTTGCTCCATGAAAAATTGTAAAACAGGTTCTGATGTAATTTCTTTACGAATGAGATCTTCCTTTGCTAAAAGAATCTCTGTTACGCTTGGTGAAAACATATTTGCCAATTCATCAAGCGATAGATCCTCTTTCATCGTTTGAATTTTATCAATACGCTCTAATATCTTTTCTTTCGGAAAAAATGTTTCCTGACCTGTGAACGTTGACTTCCGTACAAACCAATCTTCCGGTATTAAATTTTTTCTCTTCCACCTATATAACTGTCCGTATGAAATACCAGTTAACTCTAATAAATCTTTTTTTGAAATTAAATTTGTAATCAACTGTATATCACTCCTTCCTAATAACAATGTAACGTAACACTGTTACGCTGTAAATGGACTTTTATAACATGTAGCGTAACAATGTGCAAAACAAACTTCATTTCCATACAAAAAAGGTTCTTACACATCTTACTAAAATGCATAAGAACCTTTATATATCAAGGCTTAAACCATATTTGATAAAAATCGATCCAACCTTGTGGATTAATCATTATATTTTGCACTTTTTCGTGTGAACTTACTTGCTGTTTGTTACGATATAAAGGAATAATATGAATTTGACGTAACAATGTGTCTTCAATATCGTGTAACAGTGTCATCCGTTTCTCTAATTGATTCTCTATAAAATAAGACTGCAATACTTCGTTAAATTTTATATTGCTATGCTGATGAATAAAGCTGTTTTTTGTAAGAAACATATATAGTAAACTTTCTCCAATACGCTCACTAATTGTCGCACTATCATGTATTATATCAGCCTTTTGTATCGTACTTGCTTGCAATAACTCTTTTGTTTCAAGAAAAACGACTTCAATAGTGACGCCATACTTCGCACACTCTTTTTGTATCCAATATGAGTCTTCAACATGATCTTGTTCTGTAAATGTATATAGTCGCAGTGTTTCATTACGGTAAGAGCTCTCTTTAATAAGCGTATATATGTCCTCATTTATATGTATAGTGCCACCCTTTGTTAGAACCAATTCTTCTGCTATTTCTCCGCGCGCTCCTTGCAATTCCTCGATAAGTGCATTGCTATGAATGATTTTATATAGAGCTTTCCGAAACATCGTGTTTTGCATAGGTCCTTCTTTTGCGGTATTTAATGTAATGTATGTTACATTCGACTCAAGTCTAGTTAGTTCTTTATGATGCTTTTCTATATTGTTATAGTGTGCTTTCGCTAAAATATCGCACGTATTTACGCTGTTCTCTACATTCCATAATTCAATTCGATCGAGAAATGGTCGCTCGCGAAAATATAAATCATTTGCTTCTAATACGAATACATCCTCATTCTTTTCACATAATCGAAACGGTCCAGTACCGATTAACCTTCCATCTCCATCTTCATTTACAATAGAACACTGTTCTGTACTTAAAGCATGTAAAAACAGCTTATTATCTGTAGATAAACGAATCTGCACAATGTAGTCATCAAGAATATGTAAACTTTCAACGTGCTGTAACATCCACGCATGCGGATTATTTTTCGCTTTCAAGAATCGTTTAAATGTATGTACAACGTCATAAGCAGTAAATTCTTTCCTGTTATGAAACTGAACACCTTTTCGTAAGTAGAAGGTCCATATATATTTCTGGTCATCATATTCCCAATAAAACGCAAGTCTTGGCTCTACACTGTTTGTATTTCCGTCTATATACACTAACGTGTCGTATATATGTTTTACCATATGACATTCCGAACGCATCGTAGCGTATACAGGATCTAATGCAATATCTAGATTCATTTGGACTTGCAAACGTAGCACATCTCTTCTCCCTTTAGATGTCCTTTCGACTTGATAACCGAATATCGAATCAATCCACGTTTGAAATTGCGTTTGAAGTGATGGAAAATACGAGCTATATCTTTCAATAAATGCACTTCCACTTTTTACGTCCCCTTGTTTCGTTATTTCTTTTCCTCTTTCTAAAATTAAAGAAAGTGGATGTTTTTGAAATAACAACTTTGAACGATTTCCTCTCCCTCGGCCTGGAAACCACATAATCCAATTAAATTCTTCTAATTTTTTTATGATTAATTTACTATTTCGCTCTGTACAAAATAAAGTTTCAGATATATTTTGTATTGTTATTTCTAATTGTTCTCCCTCTGCTCTCCCATTTCCATGCTGGAGCCACAGGTGCATATATTGCTCCAAAATAATCATAAAACGCCCCCTAAAAGATGAAAAATCTTCCTCTTTCATTCTACCCTTTTTCATTTCTGGCTTCCATCTTATCATTTCAATATAGAAAGGAGGAAATAAAAATGAAGTATCTTTTAAAACGTTATAATAAGCCTATTCTCATTCGATTGTTCGGTGAATTGTTAGTCCGAACGACTGAATCGATGTTAGCTATCATTTTTATTGTTCACGTTAATAAAGCGTTAAATGGTAATGTCATCGTTACAATGCTTCTTTTCGGATTACAGCCTCTCGCTGATATTGTGTTTACATTAATCGCTGGGGGTGTAACAGATAAATACGGCCGAAAGAAAATAATGTTACTCGGATTACTTTTACAAGCTTTTGCCGTAAGCGGATTCGTTTTTGCTGAATCGGTCGCCTTTTTCGCCTTATTGTATGTAGTAAATGGTATTGGACGCTCTTTATATATTCCGGCACAGCGAGCACAAATCGCTGACTTAACGAAGGAAGAACAACAGGCAGAAATATTTGCTGTTCTGCATACTACGGGAGCAATCGGCTCTGTAATTGGCCCATTAATCGGCGCCTTTTTCTATACTAGTCACCCTGAGTATTTATTTATTTTGCAAGGTGTAGCCCTTACGCTATATGCTATTCTCGTTTGGACGCAGCTTCCTGAAACAGCTCCACTCATGAAAAACGTTAATAAAACTAAAGAAGTATATTCGCCAAAACAATTTATTTCAAAGCATTACGCTGTGTTTGGACTTATGGTTTCTACGCTACCGATTAGTTTTTTCTACGCCCAAACCGAATCAAATTATCGTATATTCGCCGAAAGTGTATTTCCAAATTTTTTATTCATACTCGTATTTATCTCAACTTGTAAAGCTGTCATGGAAGTGATTCTCCAAATTTCCCTTGTGAAATGGTCTGAACAGTTTTCTATGCCTAAAATCATTGTTATTTCCTATACTTGCTATACGTTAGCTGCGATTGGCTACGGTTATTCCACAACAATATGGTCATTATTCTTCACATTGCTCTTTTTAGTAATTGGGCAAAGTATAGCTTTGAATCACTTACTACGATTCGTTTCACAAATCGCTCCAAGTCATAGACGCGGATTATATTTTTCTATATACGGTATACATTGGGATATTTCAAGAACTTGTGGGCCTTTTGTAGGTGCATTGTTATTAAGTAAATTAAGCGGTAGTACTCTATTTTATATTTGTGCCTTCTTATTAATAATCGGTGGTATCATTCAAGCTTTTTTTGTTCAATCGTTAGAAAGAAACAAAACAAAAGAGCTGTCCCTATAGGAACAGCTCTTCATTTAACCTGCCATTTTATTAATACTATCCTCCGGTGAGAACACAGAAATATGATGTACTTTACCAGTCGATTTTGGAATTACGAATTTCAATTCAAACTGGTCATTTACTTTATAAACATAAATTTTATCATTACCATTTTCTTTAACAGACGCTGGTTTTCCTAAAGCCTTTTCGATTTCTTGTAACGTAATCGATTTGATCTCTGAATGGTAAGAGCGTACGTCAAAGACTTGTGATCCTTTATTAAAGCCAAATGCTACATTTTTACTTGTAAAAGTTGCATACATCCCGTTTCCTGCTTGATCAGTTTTATCTGCTTTTCCCCACTCTTTTTCTATTTCCTCGATGTCACCTGTATGTGCTGCATATGGTACGTTAGGTACTTTGCCTTCTTTCGCTTGCTCAAATAAATCTTTTACATGGTTAATTGATTTTTGATTAAGCACTGTATTTTTCGTATTAGACTCCGTTGAAGGTTTTACCGAATCATGACCTTTTGGTTTTTCCACAGACTCTTTCTCTGTTTTTTGAGCGGTGTCCTCATTCTTTTTACCCGTTTCTGACGTTTCGCTCTTTTTTTCCGTACTATTTTCTGATGTTGAATTAGTTTGTTTCTTTTCCTCAGCGTTATTACACGCGGTTAAAGCCACTACACACGTTAAAGTTAGGAACAATATAAGCACTTTCATATATACTTTCATCATTTTCAACCTCCCTCTTCAATATATTCACTTTTGTAACCATTCCATAACACTACTCCTCAAATTATTTCCCCCCCAAAAAGTAAGTGCTTCCGTTTCTCCGAAAGTACGGACCATATACTCTATATATGATTTTCCTAAAAAATAACCGAGTCGGTTGTATCCGAAATAAGTCCCTCCTGATAGACGGAACCATTCTTTCTCTTTTTCAACTGTCCATCCTTCAACATAATCCTGTAAAAAACGTTTCTTAATGTTCTCTTCAATTTCTTTATAATATTGTAACGATGAATCACCATTACTACTATATGAATAGTAAACGGACTCACTTAAACCTTTAACTATTAGTTGTGATAAATAGGTCGCGACCCCTTCACGATATAAACTTACCGGGGCATCATTCCATTCTGCTTTAGTCCAATCCATTCCATTCTCTTGTAATGCTACATTATGATATATATGTCCGATTTCATGAGCAACGATAACACGGAGGTGCTCCCTTACAGGAGATAATTTCTCAGCCGCAAAAAATATATCCCCAATAATCTCCCTTTCCACAAATGCATTAGAACCAAATCCACCTACAAATATATGAAAAGTTACATCTATATTACTACCAAATTGAATGCGATAGTCCTTACTAACTTCTTGAATAATTGATGGTAAAATTTCTGGAATAATACGAATGTCTTCTAGTTTTGCAGGATACTTTTCAATTGCACTAGAGAGACGTTCTTCTGTCTTAGGACAGTGAAACTTAAAATACTCTTCGAATGCCTCTGGGTGCATATCATAATATTTGTTCAAGTCATGTAATCCTATATCATTGCTTTCCAAAAGCTTTAAAAAGCTTGGAATTGTATTGTTAATCATCTTATTCATCTCCTTGTATACACCTTCTCTCATTACTTATTACAATCCTTCTACTATAACTTAAAAGTAATTGTCACAAAATTCAATTTAAATAAAAAACAGAAAAATTGTCGTTACATAAAAAAGTTCTTTATTAAAAAGTAGTATACATACCACATTTTAATAAAGAACTTTTTTATATCCCATTATTATATAGTTATTAATAATCTCATTTGCACGGTATGAAGTAGAAAATACATTGAGGTTTTCTTGAGTTCAAAATCATATTTCGCTTTATTCCTGTACTATCAATGATTTAAGTAAGCGTATATCCACATTGGAATTTTTTAAGTTCATGTATATTAAGAAATTTCACACCATTTCAATTCATGCTTGTTCTATTTTTTTCATGTATAAAATTAAGAAGTTGAATATAATCATTTTCTTGTCCAATATCGAATCTTTTTCCATCAATAATTTTGCCATACACTTTCTTAGTCATAAGCAAAGACTCTATTGCATCAGTTAGTTGATACTCACCTCCATGTCCAGGCTCAACCTTTTTTAGCAACTGGAATATATTTGGCGTAAAAATATAGCGTCCAATCACCGCAAGATTAGATGGAGGATTTACTTTTGGTTTTTCAACAATATTTGTAATCTGAATATAATCTGCTTTAACACTATTCCCATTTACAATTCCATATCTCCCTAAATCTTCATCTGGTACTGTATGGATACCTAATACACTACTTTTTGTCTCTTCGTATATCTTAATTAGTTGATTTAAGGCAGTTTCTTTATCAGAAATTATGATATCATCCGGCAAAAGCACAGCAAAAGGATGATTACCAATAAATGTTTCTCCTAATTTTATTGCCTCACCAAGTCCTCTCGCATACGGCTGTCTTACATAATGGATTTGAATGTTAGGAATATTATATTTTTTTAACAATTCGACTTTTTGTTCCCTTTCTAAAAATGCCTCTAGTTCTAATGAATAATCAAAGTAATCAACTATTAAGTTCTTTCTACTTGAAAGAACAATTAATATTTGTTCAATACCTGACTTCATAGCTTCTTCTACAATATAATGAATTGCAGGTTTATTACCTATTGGAAACATTTCTTTCGGAACTACCTTTGTAATAGGAAGACTCCTTGTACCATAACCAGCAGCTGGAATGATCGCTTTTTTTATCATTCCTCTCTCCCCCTTCTTCAACATATTTTCAATATTATATTCAATAGAACCCTTAACCGCGCATCACAAATTTAAAAAAGGCTCCTATCTCACATCGCTTGTATGAATAGGCCTTTTCATATGTCACCATTCTAACTTGTCCACTAATATACTGTAAAAACTAGTACTAACTTCAGAAAGGTGATTTGCCGTATGAATATATGTATTATAGGATCTGGCTATGTTGGACTCACATCGGCTGCGGTTTTAGCCGATTTAGGTCATTCTATTATTTGTGTAGACAAAAATTATAATAAAATCCAAGCTCTCCAAGGGGGAGAATGCCCAATTTACGAACCAGGTTTAAAAGAGCTTATTTACAAAAATCGAAAACAATTGAAATTCCAGCATGATATTAGTCTAGCTATACAACAATCATCAGTTATTTTTATCGCTGTAGGAACACCTTCTACCCCCAGTGGAAAGACAGATTTAAAATATTTATACTCTGTTATTGACCTACTAGTTCCAGAAATAAAAGAGTATAAAACAATTATTACTAAAAGTACAGTTCCACCTGGAACGAATCAACATCTATATGAAATGCTCATAAAAAATGGTGTACCGTCATCCCTATTTAATATTGTTTCTAACCCTGAATTTCTCCGTGAAGGATCTGCTGTTCAAGATATGCTTATTCCGGATAGAACTATTATTGGTATCCAAAAAAATGACACAAAGTCATTAGAAATTATGCAGAATATATATAAAAAGATTAATGCTCCATTCCTTTGTACGGGTTTAAACGAAGCTGAACTGATTAAATATACAGCCAATGCATTTTTGGCTACAAAAATATCTTTTATAAATGAAATCGCCCGGATTTGTGACGCTTATCACATTAATATTAATGAAGTGGCAAAAGGAATCGGCTACGACTTTCGAATTAATCCCCATTTTCTCCAAGCAGGAATGGGATATGGAGGATCGTGCTTCCCAAAAGATTTACATTCACTCATATATACAGCAAATGATAGACAGATAACAGTTCCTATTTTGCAAGCTGTACAATCCATTAATTCTACACAGATTGACCTCTATGTTGAAAAAATTAAAAATACTATAAAAGTACCCTCTTCAAAAAAAATAACTATTTTAGGAATTTCCTTCAAACCAAACACTGATGATATTCGTAATTCACTTGCTGTAGAACTTCTTGAAAAATTACTTCCTCTTGGTTACACCCTTCATGCGTATGATCCAAAAGCTGCTCTTCCTCCGCATTTGAATAAACAAGTTACACAACATAAAAAACTACAATCCTCAATCACAAATTCTGATTGTATTATTCTTGCCACAGAATGGGACGAATTTAAAAAACTTAATTGGCAAGAAGTCAAACAATTAATGAAAGGATGCACAATTGTGGATGGACGAAATTGTATTGATAAAGATGAAATAGAGCAGTACGGTTTACGCTATATAGGAGTTGGTCGTTCATGAAAATACTTGTAACAGGCGCCGCCGGTTTTATTGGTTCTCATTTATGTCAAGCATTACTTAAAAACAAGTCATATCATGTAGTTGGAATTGATCACTTTATTGGTCCTACCCCAATACCCTTAAAAATAGATAATATTCAGACCCTTCAAACGAATCCGCGATTTCAATTTGTAAGAGAAAATATATTAACTACAGATTTACCCAAGCTTTTAAAAGATGTAAAAGTCGTTTATCATCTAGCTGCTATCCCTGGCGTAAGAACAAGCTGGGGAAAGGATTTCGATCCTTATGTAACCAATAATATACTTGCTACACAATATTTACTTGAAGCATGTAAAGAGGTAAAGTTAGAGAAATTCATTCAGATATCAACATCGTCTGTTTATGGAGAAAAATCCGGGAGGGTGTCTGAAAACTTATTACCGAATCCCCTTTCTCCATATGGTGTCACAAAATTAAGTAGTGAACACCTATGTCATATTTACCACAAAAATTTTCAAATACCAATTGTGATTTTAAGATATTTTACAGTTTATGGACCCAGACAACGACCTGACATGGCATTCCACAGATTAATTAAACAAATACTAGAAAATAAACCTCTCACAATATTTGGTGATGGAACACAAACACGTGATTTTACCTATATCGATGACTGTATACGAGGAACCATAGCTGCTTTAGAGACAAGCGAACATATAGTGGGAGAAGTTATAAATATCGGTGGAACAGAACGATCTTCCATTTTAAATATCATTTCTACACTAGAAAAAATATCAGGTAAATCAGCACATAAAATTTTTCTAAAATCAATTCCTGGCGAACCAAAACAAACATGGGCAGATATATCTAAGGCTAATAAATTATTACAATATCATCCAGTTATTTCTTTAGCTAATGGATTGGAAGCAGAATATAAGTATATAAAACAACTTTATAAAGGAGACTAATTCATGAAAATCGCATATATATGTACTGAAAAATTACCCTCTCCAGCAATTAGAGGTGGTGCAATTCAAATGATGATTGATGGAGTATCCCCCTATATATGTCAAGAATTCGACCTCACTATTTTTTCCATTTCAGACCCAAGTCTTCCAAAACAATCAACACAAAATAATATTCATTACATGTATTTCCCTCAAATAGAATATGAGCAGAATGTTATAAAAGCACTTCAATCCAATGCTTTTGATATTATACACGTTTTTAATCGTCCAAAAAATATCCCCCTATATAAACAAGCCTCTCCAGGCAGTAAATTTGTATTAGGTCTTCATAATGATATGTTTGCTGAACACAAAATATCTTTCCTTGAAGGCAACCTAATTATTGAAATGGTTACAGCTATCGTTACGGTTAGTAACTATATTAGAGAAACAGTAATTGAAAGATTCCCACAAGCTGAACATAAAATTTCGATCGTCTACTCTGGTGTAAATATAAAAACATCTCCTCCAATTTGGACTCCCAACGGACAAAAAATTAGAAACGAATTTCGGAAAAAATACGCTATCCAAGATAAAAAGGTAATTCTATTTGTCGGTAGATTGACAAAAAATAAAGGACCAGATATACTCATCCATTCTATGAAAGAGGTTATTAAAGCCCATAAAGATGCAGTACTCGTTATAGTTGGAGGTAAATGGTTTAGTGATAACGGAGTAAATAAATATATTAAAAAATTGCATAGGCTCGCTAAACCTATTAAAGAACACGTACTTTTCACTAAATTTATTCCAGCAGATCAAATTCATAATATATTTTTAATGGGAGATATATTTGTTTGTAGTTCGCAATGGCATGAGCCATTAGCACGTGTTCATTATGAAGCAATGGCCGCTGGAACCCCTATCATTACAACAAACCGTGGTGGAAATGCAGAAGTTATAACAGATGAACATAACGGCTGTTTAATTGAACAATATAATAACCCGAAAGAGTTTTCTAGGCTTATCCAAGGTTTGCTATCTCAACCAGAATTCGCAAAACTGATGGCTCAAAATGGCAGACAAATTGTTGAAAAAAACTTTACATTTATGCATACAGCTAATAAGTTAAAACAAGTATATAAACAAGTTACAATACCAACACACCAACCTGTAAAAAATCTAATGCGACCACTTAAAATTCAAATTATATAAAGAAAAACTTTAATCAGTGTTTTTTTACTCCACTGATTACTAGTTGAAACACTCGGATTTTTACAGGCCGTTAATGCGTGAGAAAGTTAAACTTACTGAAGAATATATTTATCCTTTACTGAAACGAGAGTGTAATATAAACCGTGTAAGTAACCTACCATCCTAGGTAGTGGGTTGCTTCACGGTTTTTCTTTTTCTAAAATTATTACGAAGGAGTGGTTACACTTATGGTTAGAAAGAAAAGAGATCCAAAATCCGTGAAGTTAGCTCAATCAATTTTTGAAGCTTACCAACCGGAAACTGTTGAAGATATGCAAGAGGCTTTGAAAGACATCTTCGGACCAATGTTTGAGGCAATGCTTCAAGGCGAAATGAATCACCATCTTGGTTACGATTCAAACTCAAAAGAACGGAAAGAACACGAAAATCGTCGTAATGGATACGGTAAAAAGAAGGTAAAGACAAGCTTCGGTGAAGTTGATGTTCACGTACCTCGCGACCGTGATGCGTCATTTGAACCCGGAATTATTCCGAAACGCAAACGTGATGTATCAGACATTGAAGACAAGGTCCTGGCTATGTACGCACGTGGAATGAGCCAACGCGATATCTCAAGCACGATTGAGGACATTTACGGTTTCAGCGTGTCACACGATATGGTTTCCGATATTACCGACCAAATCTTGCCTGAAACCGCAGACTGGCAGGCAAGACCACTAGCGAAGTGTTATGCGTTCATATTCGTGGACTGTATGTATGTGACGTTGCGCGAAAACTATGAAGCCAAAGAATATGCGGTTTACACCATTCTGGGCTATGACTTAAAAGGGAATAAAGAAATCCTCGGCTTATGGTTCAATCAAACTGAATCGAAGAATCGCTGGATGCAGATTTTTGATGAACTCAAAACTCGCGGTGTCGAAGATGTATTCTTCATCTCTATGGACGGAGTTTCGGGTCTTGAAGATGGCGCTCGGGCTATCTTCCCACAAGTTGTCGTACAGCGGTGTATCGTTCATTTGGTGCGTAATTCACTTCGCTACGTGCCAAGTAAAGATTACAAGGAATTCTGTAAAGATTTGAAGAAATTCTATGGTGCTTCATCACTCAAAGCGAGCCATGCGGCGTTTGACGCATTCGAGAAGCGTTGGTCGCAATATCCAGGTGCGATTGACGTGTGGAAACGCAACTTCTCGCATGTCGAACAGCTCTTTGACTACGGCTCTGACATTCGCAAAATTATGTACACGACAAGCGCTGTCGAAAGTGTCAATTCAAGTTTCCGTAAGGTAACGAAAAAAGGCGCTTTCCCGAACGAAAACGCCTTACTCAAGGTTCTTTATTTACGTGTAAAAGAACTCCAAAACAAATGGAATGGCGGTCATATCCGTAATTGGTCAATGGTGTTGAATCAACTTATGGTTAACGATAAATTCGCCAAACGTATTGAAAAATATAGTATTTACCTACCGTAATTTAAATGCTTCGTTTGTTCGATAAGATAATTTGATATATCTGTGTTGGTGCCATTTCTCAAGAGGAATTCCACTAAATCTTGCTTTTGAAGAACAGGATTAATAACGGCTCCATCTAGCTGACTTAGAATCTCAACGATGCCATGATGTGAAAAACTCTTGATTGCTTTAAAAAGTTCTGCATCACGTTTCTTTCGTTCGGCGGATTCTTCAGGATACCCAGTATTGAACGGTTCTTCAAATAGTTTCTCAAGCGTGAAACGAAGATTTAATTCGCCCGCCCAACCGAAGTTCAATCCAAGTGGAAGTGATGCACAGTTTCCGTTATTTATCCTACCGAATAGGAACGCATCTGTTGGAGTTGGCAGATAACCGCTAATGACATTCGGAAGTGTATTGCAGGCAATCGACATACCAACACCGCTACTACATCCAGTGACGACAAAATCAACTGCACCTGAATTTAGAAGTAGACCAACAGCTAAGGACACTTGGATATAGCTTAACTCGGATTCTTCAACTGTAACACCAAAATTGAGCACTTCATATCCATGCCTCGCCACAGCCCTTTTTGTCTCTTCAAAAATCAGTTCATTTTTGCTAATTTGGGTACTTGCTTGTATCACCGCTATCTTCATTCTTCCACAACCTTTCGATTTAATTATCACACAAACCGAAAGTCAAAAGAAGATAAAAAAGACAGAAGCGATCTTGCCTTAATATTTGCTATTCTATGTGTTCGTTTCAAAAACTTACACAGATTTCTTGACAATCCCACTGAAACCTCAGCAACTAAATTTCCACTTTACTTCAACCTCTTATTTAGTATATAAATTTCATAAAATGAACAAAAGCATAAGACAAATCCCCCCTAATATAAAGGGGGGATTTGTCTTATGCATCGTCTTCTTCGTCTTCTTCGTCTTCTTCGTCTTCTTCGTCTTCTTCGTCTTCTTCTTCGTCGTCGTCTTCGTCTTCGTCGTCTTCTTCATCTTCGTCGTCTTCTTCATCTTCGTCGTCGTCTTCATCTTCGTCGTCTTCGTCGTCTTCTTCGTCGTCTTCGTCTTCGTCGTCTTCTTCATCTTCTTCTTCGTCTTCTTCGTCTTCATCTTCTTCGTCTTCTTCGTCGTCTTCTTCGTCTTCGTCGTCTTCTTCGTCTTCTTCGTCTTCTTCTTCTTCTTCTTCTTCTTCTTCTTCTTCTTCTTCTTCTTCATCAGTAAAAGTTATTTCTGTTTCATCAATATATTGAACTTCTACCTCTACACCAGTATGTGCTCCAGATTGAATAACTTCAGCCAAAAGTTTTAATACCTCTTGTATATCTTGATCAGAATTAATACTAAAGCCATTCTCAAAATCTATTTTTATTTTTGCTCTTTTTACATCAGCCATTTACATAACTCCTCCCTTATTTGATTTATATTTAAAATATGCTAGAAAGTATAAAATGATTGTTGTAATTGCGGACTTTTCATTATTCTTTTTCCTTGAAATGTTTTAAAATTTCAGCTATCCATGGTCTTTTTAATGGCTCGTTAGGTGTAATAATTTGTATTTTTATTTTTGGTTTTTCTGGTTCAGTAGCAATGAAATCCGATTGTACTGCTTCCTCTTCAACGATTTGAATATCCCCATCATTTATTTCATCATTAACGTCCTTATCTATTGTTGTTGTTTTACTGCTTATTGCTTCTAACTCTAGTAATCCCATTGTAGGTAACTCGACTAATTCTATGTCTTTAATAATTGCTAAATTCTCTAATATAGATGATTCATCAAGTACAATTTCTTTTTGTTTCTCTAGTGTTTGCTCATATTCTGACATTTCCCATCCCATTGGCCCTGGTGGAGAAAACATAAATTTTTCTAAATCTAAAATAGGTATGACTATTTCTTCCGGTTCTAATTTCATTTTCTTCCTCCTCCACTTTTATTCTTGATTTCGTCAAAAATATCAGAAAATCGAGTTAAAAATTCCTCTTTAGAATCTTCAAGTGCAATTATATTTTGTAATGCCCAAATATATTTTTCATCAGACCACGAACGCTTTTGCCCTAAATAATATTTATGTGCAATCGAACATAATAAATGAGGGAACGTTAAATCCGTCCAAAGTATGCGATATTGTTTTTCTGATAATGGATTTTCTGAATCGTAAGCACTCAGCATATGAATCACTAAATTAACATCCCAAACTGACATTTTTTTCATTACTTTATTTAAAATAATACGTAAATCTCTTACTGGTAAATCATTTGTAATTGAATGTAACTCCTTCATAAAAATAGCATCATCTATTTCTTCAAATCTTGCCAATGTAAAATCTTGTTGACAAAAACTTTTAGATGCAATTACTTGCTTTGTCCATTCATTATAAAATGGTTCATCAATTTCTTGTAATGCCCGTTTGGCACGAGCTATCATTTTATCAACATATTCTAAAAACATTGTTGAAAACACATCGTTAGGATAAGATTGTGCAATTTTTTTGTTTCCTTCTAATTCTTGTAATTTCCACCTATATAACTTATGCCATTTTCCTAATCGACTTCTCATTTTACTTTCTTGATGCGGGATATATCCTTCTGATGCTTGATGAAACTTAGCTGCATATATAAGCACTTTTTCCATTTGTTCTTTATTATAATAAATTACTTCTTTTCCTTGATGTTTATCATATAATACATATGCATACTCATCAGCTCCAATACAGACCCCACCTCTATTGGTTTTATGCATTTTTGTGATTGGCAATCCTTTTTGAAAAAGATGTAAATGTGCTCCAGCAACAAATAACATTCTTTTTGGTTTCATATGTGCTTGTTTTAATATTTTCAACCCTTCATTTGTCTCCACTTCCCAAACAGTTCTCCCACTTCTACTTGATTGCAGAAAAATATTATTTACCTCAAATGGATAAAAACTAAGGATTCTATTTAAATGTTCTTGCTCTAATCCAGCTATTTCTTCCAATTCTCTTCATCCTCCTCTTGAATTCTATAGCACTTCCTTATATACTCCAATTAAATTCATGGCAACGCGGTTCCAACCAAAATCCTTTTCAACCTTCAATCGTCCATATTTCCCCATTTGTTCTCTCTTAGATTCATTATTTAATAGACTAATAATTTTCTCTGCGTATGCATCAGGATTCTCGAAATCATTGACTATATAACCATTCTTTCCTTCTTCAATTATTTCAGGATTACCACCTCGATTACTAGTGATAATTGGTAACCCCGCCGCCATTGCTTCATAATGTACCCTGGCAAGAGGTTCTTGCCACTGAGAAGAACAAACGAAAAGATCTGACATAGCGTAAAGTGTTGGAATATCTTTAGGCTTAACAAATTTAATAAAGGTTACATTATTTTGAAACATTGCTCCCAATGTATATAAATGTTTTACATAGTTGTTTACATTGTTATCACCAAACCATTTTGATCCAATAAAAACCATTACAATATCTGGGTTTTCTTCAATGATTTTAGGGAGAGCTTGTAGCAAAATATGAGGTCCCTTCACTTTACTCAGGCGTCCAACAAACAAAATCACCTTTTTATTTTGCAAATTCAACTCCTTCTTTACATAACGTTTAACTTCTTTTCCATTTATAGTCCAAGCCGGATAATATTCATTTAAATCTACACCTGAATATACTGTTTTTGTCTTAGATTTTGCTGTCTTAAAGCGCGAGGTAATCGTTTCTCCTATATAATCACTAACTGTTATAATTTTCGAAACAGCTTTAATACATGCTTCTCCTTCTTGATCACTCATCTTTTCATACGCGAACATTTCATTATGCACACTTAATACAAATTTTGTCTTTGTTGCCACTTCACTTAAAAACGCAATCCAATTAGGGCGATTACATAAATGAATCACATCATATTGCTCATTTCTCAAATGTTCAAGAATATCATGAAGATAACCCTCTTCTGCAAAGCGTATATATTTTACACCACCCTTTTTTTCTTCCGTTTTTAAATTTGGATCCGTAATGGAGATAACTGTTACATCATTTCCTTTAGAAGCAATAATGGAGGCGACGGAATCTATATAAATTTGAATAGCACCCCCTCTCACGGCAGGTACTGGTAGCTTTTCAGTAGAAATTATTGCAATTTTCATTCTTTTCCCTCCCTATTTCATAAAAATACAATTCTTTTCAATATATGTTACGGAATAAGTTTTATCATTGTGAATTATTCATTGTTTTTTCTATTCATTACAATTAAATTAGGCAAAACATCACTTTTTTGTTTTAAAGGCGAATGTCTCAAACAAAAATGACCATGCACCATAAACTAATAAGAGAATACAAAAGGATGGTGACATATTTGGAAATTCACAATGAGGAAGCGGAATATATACTATCACCTGAAGAGGAGCAAAAATTAATATCATTAGCAGAAAGCATGATTAAACATTGGGATATTCATACAACTACAATCGAACTTATACAAGGTGGGCAACTTGCTCTAGTGTGGAAAATTCATACTTCAGATGGACCATTTTGTTTAAAAAGAATTCATCGCCCTGAAAAGAAAGCTTTATTTTCAATTCATGCTCAAGATTATCTTTCTAAAAAAGGTATGCGTGTTCCAAATATAATTCCTAATAAAGGGAATCAACTCTATACAAAACACGGTCCGTTTTTATTTGTTTTATACGAGTGGATTGAAGGTAGACCTTTTGAACTGACTATGCAAGAAGATCTTGAAATGATTATGAAGGGATTAGCAGATTTCCACTTAGCTTCTATTGGTTATAAGCCACCACCAGGTATACCTATCTTTACAAAATTAGGTCGTTGGCCTAATCATTATATTAAAAGATTCCAACAGATGGAGGTTTGGAAAAACCTATCTGCAACCTTGATCGATGACCCTTTTTCACAACTATACTTAGCTGAAATCGATCCTTTTATTACAGAAGCAAAACTTACGTATCAACGTTTATTAGAGTCTGAATATCGAGAGTGGACAGAAGAATTACACGTATCCCCAAATTTATGCCACCAAGATTATGGTACAGGAAATTCTTTACTAGATACGAATAATCAAATTTGGGTAATTGATTTAGACACCGTTTCGTTCGATCTACCGATTCGGGATTTACGCAAAATGATTATTCCTTTATTAGATACAACGGGTACGTGGAACGAAGACCAATTTAACATTATGATTAATGCATATGAATCAGTTTCTCCTTTAACAGCCGAGCAAAAAAAAATCATGTTTATTGATATGCTATTTCCATACGAATTATATGATGTAATCCGTGAAAAATACGTCAGAAAATCACCACTACTTGCTGCTGAACTCACTGAAGCAATGGAGTATGAAAGGATAAAGTCAAAGGCTCTAAATATATTAATAGATAAATTTCAAGTCGATTGATTGTTCGATATGTTTGTAAACTAAATCTACTATTTAAAATATAATTTTGAAATTAAATCAAAATATTTGTGCGACGCTTAGAGAAAAGCGTGTGATTTTTATGGTGCACATTCCATATGTCTAAGTTTTATGAATGGTTAGGAAATGCGATATTAAAAGAGATGTTCCAATTGAATTTGATACAAAAAGTACCTGAATCAAAAACAATCTAGTTATCCTTAATAATAAAATGAGGTTAAGAAATCTTTCTTATATAAATAAAGTAAGGTATTTTCTACTATGACACATGTAAAGTTATATATGGAGCTGGATATGACAAAAGAAAGTTATATGTGTTAAATCACACCAAACTATTCATAAATCAAGTACACTTATAGTATTTAAATTTGACGTATATAAATAAAAAGCATGACATAAAATTGTCATGCTTTTTATTTTCAATCAATAACTTCTTTAGATTTAACCTGTTACAGAACCCTTTACTCAGTAAAAGACTGTTTTACTTGTTAACAGAAAGATAAATCTTTCCCTTTTGTTCTTGAATTTAATCAAACCATTTGTCGCTACCAGAAATCTATTTTCTGTTATGTAAATCAAAGCATTCATCATAATCCTAAAAACTAAAATAGGACAGTAATTTAACACTTGTACCACCTGCTTTATTCCTATCTTAAACATAAAAAAGCCTTGGCGACCAAACCAAGACTTTTCAAGGACCTAATAATATGACAAGAACGAGAATCAGAACCACCCGACTTCTTGTTCTTTAACCCCTGTCTTACAACCTCATTTTACTATACGTATTCCGAATTTCCAATCGCCTATAAATCTACTATTAAATACTGCTCTAAAAATGAAATCAAGAGGTGAATCTTAACTTCTTTAAATATGTAGAAAAAGTACTTTTTACATTATCAAAATTGTGAGCAAATGTATTATCTCCACTTAATGATGTGATAATAGTTAGTCCTGCTGTTTTAATAAAATGTTTTACATCTATGAGCATAGATATAGCCTCCATGAATTTAATTACGCTAATTATAACAGAAGTGTTGCGACTGAAACATGGAGGGAATAAACAATTCCCCCGAAAAGATTGAATTTCCAATCTCAACTTGTTTAACCTATAGGACTTGAGGGAACGGCACTTGGAATTATATTTTAATAAAATTTAAAAAGCTGTCCTATTTAAGGACAGCTTCAATTATGTATTTTATACTTCGATAGATTTACCATCTTCAACGATATGGTAAAGTAAGTGCGCTAAATGATGAATTGGACCATTTTCTTCCTCTTCTTCATTTGTCTCACCTTGGAATTCAAGATCATTTAAGTATAGTGCTAAAAATTGATAGAACAATTTCAAATCAAATCCGTAGCAAGCACTTGGTTCTTCATGATCTCCTTCATATTGTAACATTAAGTATTGCTCGTTTCCTTCTGTATCTTCAGCATCAAAGAATACGAAGAAACCAACGTTTGTATCTAAATCAAATAGATGACGAGTACCTTTTTCTGTTGCTTTCTCGAAGTCCTCTTCACTTAATTTATGTACTGTTGTTGCCTTTGCATTATCCTCTTGATGAAAATTTACTGTAAATGATTTCAATGCTGACACCTCCTGATTGTATAACAGTAGCATAACAGATTAGACAACATAATACAAAGGGACTGCTTACAAATGTAAACAGTCCCCTGTATTCATTTCCGCATTGCACGGAATATAAAGCTTACGATGAAAATCAAAACAATCGCGCCTATTAAAGCCGGAACAATCGCATATCCGCCTATAACAGGTCCGAATTTACCAAGTAACGCTGTACCAAGCCAAGAACCGACAATACCTGCAATAATATTACCGATTACACCGCCAGGTACATCCTTCCCAGTAATTAAACTTGCAAACCATCCTAATATACCACCAACGATTAAAGACCAAATCATATCATTACCTCCTTTATTTTTGAACGATAAAAATTATAATCAGAAACAATTGCTTACCATTAGTTATGTTTCATTTTTCGTAAGTTATTCGTCTTATGAAAATCATTCAAATCTGCTCAACCTTTTAAGGACAATCTGGCTTCAATATTGTTCTCATAAATTCGTCTTTAAACGCTTGATAATTGAATTCAACGGCAATTCTTTGTATAGGACGATCATCAAACCTCGTCGGCTCAGCTATTTTTCTAAAATCTGCAACACTTTGACCTCTCGTTACATCATTTGTCGTACTTATCCAAACTGCTGATTTTTTATATTCAAAAATATCATCATTTATAAATGAAATGAACGGAAGTAAATCGTGAATCGGACTTCCACCAATACCTGGATATTCTTTTTTGTAAAAGTTCTCGTAATAAAAATCGATCATTGGCTTTATGAGTTTCGCCTGCCCTGTTCCTTCTTTATCAATAATATCGACCATTTCAGGGGTAATAAGAGCACGCTGCGTTACATTTAACGGATATATTGTAGCATTCTGCGCATATTTCATAACGATATTCGCGGCAATTGGATCGCCGTAAAAATTAGCTTCTGATACAGGTGTAACGTTTCCCGGAAATAGAAAAGCACCGCCCATTATATAATAAGAACATACTCGATTCATTAAATTGGGGTACAATAAAAATAATGTTGCAAGTGTTGTTAATCGTCCCGTCGCCACTATAATAATATCTTCTGGACAAGGCTCAATTAATTTAATCAATTCACAAAAATTTTCTCTGTCACAAATTCTCATTTTCGGTGGAATAATTGGACCTAAACCGTGATCCCCATGAATTTCAGGGAAAAACAAAGGTTCTTCAGCTGTCATTGGTCTACTGGCACCTTCAATAATCTTCACTTTTGTAGCATAGTATCTTTCTAAAAAATAAACATTTTCCGTAACAATTTCTCTTGATACATTTCCATACTCTGCAACGATACCGATAATATCTAATTTGCATGTTTTATTCGCATAAATTAACGTTACTGCATCATCAATACCAAAATCTCCGAAAAAGATTATTTTTTTATTAACTTTCCTCACCCCTCTCCAGCATAATCTACTATTATTATTATGCGAAAAAGACAAGGCGGTGAAACAGAGATAATTAAAAAAGCCGCCTATTTATTGGCGACTTCAATCTTTTTATAAGATAAATATGCTAGTACACTTTTGCTTGAATCATATTTCGGATTATTCCCTTTTCTCGGTTCTCTCATATGTGTTTTTTCAAACMCAGGAATGTCAGGCATTTTCTCTAAAAATTCAAGCATCTCTTCCTCAGTTCCCTCAATACGTACACGAATCATTATTACTATTCCTCAATTCTCATTTTCTCTGTACTAAGTATATCGTACATCAGAAAGACTGCAAGAAATTTATCTTTTTAATGTTGAACTTTTTTTACATACGAACAGTGCCATTTCAGTATAAAACGATTCTATTTTATTGTTTCCAAATTGAATTTTGAAAAATTCTTGCATTTCATTTGATGTTTTCATCATACACTCTGTTAACTTTACACGTTTTTGCATAGGAACATCCATCATATCGCACCACCAATCAAAATCGAACTTCTTGTCAAAAGTATGACATGACTGCATTTGCAAACCATGTTTTTCTAATAAAGTAATCCATTCTGTTTTTTTCAAAGCTCGTTCATGGCTTGGATCTCTCTTCTTTTCGATAAAGTTATAAAATGTATCAAACTCATTATTTTCTGGTGAAACGTTATCAATTAATATAAATAATCCATTATCTTCTAACGTTCGATTTACTTCAAAAATAAATTGCAAAGGATCAACAAAGTGATGTGCTGCAATTCGGCATGTAATTGTATCAAAGGAATCATCAGCAAATGGTAACCTTTCTGCATGTCCTGCTACAAATGATACATTTTCATGTCCGTTCCCTTCTATAAAACCTTTTGCTTTTTCTAACATTTTTTCTGTTAAATCAAGAGCGACTACCTCTTTGAACATTGGGGCTAACAAATTAGCAACATGTCCACCACCAGTAGCAATATCAAGAAGACGAGTATTATGACGAGTTTCAACTTGCTGAACTACATATTGTAAATCCAGTCCTTTTGCATGAATTTTACTTTTCACATACTTCTCTGCATTACTACCAAATTGTTGTTTCACAAGTTCTTCTTTACTCACTTTTATCATCTTCTTTCTATAAAGTATTATATTTAATTTATAAGTTCTCTTTATATAATTTCAAATCCTCTTTTAGTTTAATCTCGTCTCTTGTATTAGAGACCTTCTATCAAAAAAATTTAACTCTTTTATTTTTAAGCACAAAACAAAAAAGGTTATGGGGAATTATCCCACACCCCCACAAAGTATCTCTTAAATTTGAGGATCTTCTTACACGTCTAATCCCCCTGTAACTTCACAATAACTTCTACTTCGCTATTAGTAGCCTCTCTTGCATGCAATCCATATTGGTCCATGCCAATCCATATCCACCCAGGACTATCATAAAGAATATCTATGTTGAAATGCTTCAACTTAGTAAGCTCTGACCTAATAAATTTATCCCTACTAGCGATTTCCTTATCAAGCAAGCCATATTCTTTCCCATTTTCAAATAGCGCTATCATCTTTCCTGCAAGTGGATGTATACGAACTATAAAGTGATATTCTTTTTCATTTATATTCGCTACAATCGTATTAGAATCAGGTACATCACATCTAGAATTCGGCATATTCATATCGGTCAGCTCCTTTATTGATTTCATTAATATTATAACATATTAATATTTAGATATTATTAATATAATGTAAAAAATATAAAAGCTGACTTTCCTTTAGAAATCAGCTTTTACACATTGTTTATCTTTAAACTTTTTACAAATTTTATAATGTTTCTTTCTCTTCATCATTTCCAGAAACTAAATCTCCTAAAACATCCACCGTAACTTCAACTACAAATTCACAAATCCCTGCTACAACTTCTCCAATTACTTCCTCCATCTTTCTACCCCCTTGTTTTATGGAACCTATTTGTAGTATAGAAGATACTGGTTAATTTTAACTATCGGCAAAGGTGACAAAAACATTACAGATTTGTAAGCTATTTCAATGTTTTTTTGAATTTATACTTCTCCCCTTTGAAACTTTAAGTATTATTAACAACCAGATAGGTCATCATAATATAAAGTATTTAAGAATCCTAATTTAAAGGAGGCGTGTAAAATATACTACGTAAAATTAATTAAAGGTCAATCTTTCTATGCTTTTGATCAACGATTCTTAGTGTCTCATGAAGAAGAGGTTTCGGAAAAAATTTTTAATTACTTACGCCGGAATGAATTCTTCGAAGTACGTAAAGAAGAATATTCCGCCTAAAGTATGAAAAGCATCAAAAAATGACTCTCATAATTGGGATTTTTTCTTGATGCTTTTATATTATCTCCCTTTATTCAACATTACTCCTCAATTCTCTTAAAATCTTATAGTATATGTCCAAGCTAATTCATCGTTACCTTCATATTTTAGTATATGAGGAGGTGACGAATATGACTCATATCATTGATTATCAAGCTACTCAACCTTTAAATAAAACAGGTGAAACAACTTTTGTAATTCCCCATTCCCCAGAAAAAGCAATTCTAGCAAGTATTAAATTAAAAATTTCAAGAAGAGATTCACGTAATAATCGAGTAGAATTAATTGCTACAGTTGGGGTTAAAGGTATAACTGAGATTTCACAAGTTTTATTCCGAATTTTCCGTGACAATACAGAAATCTTCAACGCTCAAGTAGGGATTGAATCTACAGATTCTGAGCAATTTTACGCGCAAACATTTCAAGCTATTGATAAAGATGTAAGCTGCGGGACTCACGAATATTCATTAACTGTGGAAAATCTAACAAATGCTGCAAGTGCAGACGTTGTTGGCCCTCTATCTTTTAGTGGTTTAGCTATTGGACAAGATCATAAGTGTTGCTAAAGGAATCTATTGTTTGATGTTGCATTTGAGAAAAGTGAGACGTAGTAACTACGTTCTCACTTTTTTATTTTCTCTATGTTTTTCTTTATTTTCAATTTGTATTTAATCAAGAGTTTTTCACATTTTGAATTACTTATTTCATCATATAATTAATCAAATTTTCAACAAATCAAAAAGATTGAAATTCACTAATGAAACACGTAATATAGACTCTGACTCTAAAAAAAGCGCGTTAAAAAATAATGAATAAATTAGGAGGTTTTATATACGAGTTGTTAATTTTAAAAGACTGAGAGGTTTAAATTATGTGGCGTAATAAAAATGTTTGGATCGTATTAATTGGGGAGTTTATTGCTGGTCTAGGGTTATGGCTTGGTATTCTTGGTAATCTTGAATTTATGCAAAAATACGTCCCTTCTGATTTTATGAAATCCGTTATATTATTTATCGGACTGTTAGCTGGTGTTCTAGTCGGTCCAATGGCTGGGCGTGTCATTGATCAATATGAAAAAAAGAAAGTTCTTCTTTACGCTGGATTTGGTCGTGTTATTAGTGTTATTTTCATGTTTTTCGCTATTCAATATGAAAGTATCGCTTTCATGATTGCATTTATGATTGCACTTCAAATTTCCGCGGCATTTTATTTCCCTGCATTACAATCTGTAATTCCACTCATCGTTAATGAACATGAGCTATTACAAATGAACGGTGTACATATGAATATCGGTACAATCGCTCGTATTGCAGGTACTTCACTAGGTGGCATTCTTTTAGTTGTAATGAGTTTACAGTATATGTATGCCTTCTCAATGGCAGCATACGCTTTATTATTCCTCTCAACTTTCTTCCTACAATTTGAAGATAAAAAATCCGCTACATTAAGTAAGCAATCAGCTAAAGATAATAGTTTTATGGAAGTATTTCGTATTTTAAAAGGAATTCCTATTGCTTTTACAGCACTTATATTAAGTATTATCCCTCTATTATTTATAGCTGGATTCAATTTAATGGTTATTAACATTAGCGAAATGCAACATGACCCAACGATTAAAGGATTCATATATACAATTGAAGGTGTAGCATTTATGTTAGGTGCCTTCGTTATTAAACGTTTATCTGATCATTTCAAACCTGAAAAGTTACTATACTTCTTCGCAATTTGTACCGCTTTTGCACACCTTTCGTTGTTCTTTAGCGATATTAAATGGATGGCACTTGCCTCATTTGGTTTGTTTGGATTTAGTGTAGGCTGCTTCTTCCCTATTATGTCGACAATTTTCCAAACGAAAGTCGAAAAAAGCTATCACGGACGTCTCTTCTCATTCCGTAATATGTTTGAAAGAGTTATGTTCCAAATTGTCTTACTTGGAACTGGCTTCTTCTTAGATACGATTGGGTTACAATATATGGTTCTCATCTTCGGAGTTATTTCGTTGTTGATTATTTTTATTTCCTTATCTAAGCAGAAACAATTTAAAAAACAAACGTCACAATCTGCGAATATATAAAACTAATACTTCTTAAGAATGGATCCCGTATTTTACTGGGTCCATTCTTTTTGAATTTCAAGGATTAAAATCTATTTTCTTTATGTAGTTCAAATATTTAAAGGAGTATCCCCTACTACTTTCGAATAAAATAAATTATAGATTTTTCAAAAAGGAGCTGTGGAAATGTCTTATGGCATCCAATTATTAATTATCCTTCTTTTTTCATTGGTCATGTTTGGCGTCCTTAATTTTTTAGCCATTTCCTTATCTCAAAATAACTTTAAAAGAAGGATTGTTGCAGGTTTCCTATTTTTATTGTTAACTCCCATTATCTTTTTGACTACTACAGCACTCACATCTATATTCGATAAAGGTGGTTTGGGAGTAGCTAACCTAGTCTTCGTTATTTTAAATGTATATATTGTAAATGGAATTGTCATTCTTCTTTCCGCTTCATTTATCCTCAAAAAACATAACATAAGATAGAGTACTAGGCATGAATCTAGCATTACACTAGATTCATGCCTTTTCATTTTAAAAATCTCACCTTTCTCCAAATTTTTATGTGAAATTTAAAAATTCTTTATGAAAATTTAAACTTTATTTTTTACAATATTCCTATCGTATTCGCACGTTTATAAAAACGAATAAGAAAGGAGTACACAATGAAAAAGTTTCTATTTATTTTCCCTATATTAATCGTTCTACTTAGTGGATGTAGCAATAATGATATATACGGCTCTTGGGAAGTCATTGATAATAAAAAAGGTGAATGCCCTGTATATTATAAATTTGAAACAGTTGTGAAAGAAGAAAAGAAAGAAAAGGTTGTTCACAATTTAGTGGAAATGCAAACAACAAATAAAAAAGAGGATTTATTTAAAGGATCGTTTGTTAAAAATTCTAACGTGTATCGTATTGATTATGGTAACTCGTTTACATCGGATCAATCTTTAAAAGTTGTCGATAATGAATTAAATGTATACTTTTTTACAACTGAAAACACATGTACATATAAAAAAACAAACAATTAATCTTCATTTATAACGTAGAAAATATTTTCTACGTTATTTTTATATTTCCCCTTATTATCCTCCCTCTAAATTTGTCAATCGTTTTAATTTTCATAAAAAAATGATAAAATGTAAACATGTGTTTTCAGAATAATTAAAAATACAGAAAGAAAACACTGTTTTTAGGAGGGGTTTTGATGACTTACACTTTAGCAACTAGAATGAAAGCATTCCAATCTTCTATATTTAGTGAATTAGGGGCCTATAAAAAAGAGAAAATTGCAGCAGGTCATAAAATGATTGATTTAAGTATCGGGAATCCTGATATGCCTCCTGCTGATTTTGTGAGAGAAGAAATGGTACATACAGCAAGTGCAAAAGAAAGTTACGGATATACATTATCTGGTATTCAAGAATTTCACGAAGCTGTAACTGAATATTACAACAACACTCATAACGTTATATTAAATGCTGAAAAAGAAGTTTTATTATTAATGGGTTCACAAGACGGACTCGTTCATTTACCTATGGTTTTTGCAAATCCGGGAGATATAATACTAGTTCCTGATCCAGGATATACAGCTTATGAAACAGGAATTCAAATGGCCGGTGCAACATCTTACTACATGCCATTAAAAAAAGAAAATGATTTCTTACCTAACTTAGAAGTTATCCCTGAAGAAATCGCCAATAAAGCAAAGATGATGATTTTGAACTTCCCAGGAAATCCAGTTCCAGCAATGGCACATGAAGATTTCTTTAAAGATGTAATCGCATTCGCGAAAAAACATAATATTATCGTTGTCCATGATTTTGCCTATGCTGAATTTTATTTTGATGGTCAAAAGCCAATTAGCTTCTTATCTGTACCTGGTGCAAAAGAAGTTGGCGTTGAAATTAATTCTTTATCTAAAAGTTATAGTTTAGCTGGTAGCCGTATTGGTTATATGATTGGTAACGAAGGAATTGTCGGCGCGCTTACGCAATTTAAGTCTAATACAGATTACGGTGTGTTTTTACCAATTCAAAAAGCTGCATCCGCTGCATTACGACACGGCGCTGCATTTTGCGAAAAAAACCGTGGAATTTACCAAGAACGTAGAGATACTTTAGTGGACGGATTCCGCAAATTCGGTTGGAATGTCGATAAACCAGCTGGAAGTATGTTCGTTTGGGCTGAAATTCCGAAAGGATGGACTTCGCTAGAGTTCGCTTATGCACTTATGGATCGTGCAAATGTCGTTGTCACACCAGGCCATGCATTTGGTCCTCATGGCGAAGGTTTTGTACGTATTGCACTTGTTCAAGATAAAGTAGTATTACAAGAAGTAGTTGAAAACATTAAAAACAGCGGTATTTTCTCTATTGAAAAAATAGAAGAATTAGTTAAGAATTAATAATACCCCCCTGCTTAACTTTAGCAGGGGTATTATTATTCCTGGAGGTACGATATGAATATTAAAGATACTCTTCCCCATCGCTATCCATTTTTAATGATTGATAAAATTACAAACGTTAAAGAATCTCAATCGGCTACAGGATACAAACTGATTACAAATAACGAGTGGTTTATTAATAAAAATCAAAACTATATGCCTCATATGCTAATTGTAGAAGCACTCGCTCAACTTAGTGCTTTTGTAAGTACAGGTGAATCTGAAGGACTTGGTTTCCTCTCCTCTTTAGATGGGGTGGAATTTCATGAAAATGCGTATCCCGGTGATAAACTTGACTTACATTATGAATTAACACGTAACAGACGAGGTTTTGTTCTTGGGAAAGGAATTGCCTCTGTAAACGGTCAATCAATCGTTACCATTGAAAAGCTATTAATATATCAAGCTGATTAAACAGATTACATAGTAAGGGGTAGGGAAATGCGGAATGTTGTTGGTATTGATGCTGGGGGAACATTAACAAAAATTGCTTACTTTAACGAAATGAACAAATTAGTTTTTGAAAAATTTTATTCATATGAACAAGAAAGAATTAAAGAATGGCTTCATAATAATAATTCAATTACACAATTATGCATTACAGGTGGTAAAGCTACACAGTTAGAACAACTCCTTTCAAGTTCATATAAAATAGTAGAATTAAACGAGTTTGAAGCTACTTTAGCAGG
The DNA here is from genome assembly GCF_056401715.1 of Bacillus sp. P4_E1. NCBI lineage: Bacteria > Bacillati > Bacillota > Bacilli > Caryophanales > Bacillaceae > Bacillus > Bacillus sp. P4_E1. Next base: position 160,364 of record NZ_JBFUIV010000007.1, on the reverse strand, counting down.
AGTACGATACATACTAAAAGAAGAAAAACGTGCTATAAACAGCTTTGTATTAACAAATATCGGTACAGGTACTTCCATTCACTATGTTCACGACAAGCAATATGTTCGCGCTGGTGGAACTGGAGTTGGCGGTGGTACTATTATGGGTCTTTCAAAACTATTAACAAATATAGATCATTTTGAAGACGTGATTCCGCTTACGAAAATTGGTTCAAGAAACAGTCTAGATATTACAGTTGGAGATATTTATGGTGGGATTCTCTCCCCTCTTGATAATAACTTAACTGCTAGCAATTTCGGAAAAGCGACCATTACAGACTCAAATTATAGTAGTTCAGATATACTAGCTACCGTTCAAGGACTTGTCGGTGAAGTCGTCACAGCATTAAGTCTTCAATTCGCCGAAGCAAAAAATATTGACCATATCATTTACATCGGTTCTACTCTATGTAATAACGTACATCTTCAAAATATTATTAGTAGCTATACAGAATATCAAAACAAAATACCAGTCTTTTTACAAGACGGCGGTTATAGTGGTGCAATTGGTGCTTTACTTCATAGTTCGAAATAAAAAAGCTGACTTTTGTCAGCTTTTTTGCAATGGTACTTCAAATTCAATAATTGATTCTCCATTCTCACCAATTCGTTCCACACTAATTCTATCAATTACACAATTTAACTTCTCATGAAAACTAGGAATATCCTTTTCATCAAACAAATACGTCTCAATGATATCTTCTGTTAAGTTACCGTTCTTTTTCTCACTATATTTCACCGCGACCTTCTCATTTTTTCTAAATTTAAACTTTGAACTGTTTCACCACCAGGTAAGTTTGTAACAATCGCAATAACGTCGGAATTATTTCCAACGTATGTCCCCGTATATTTTTTAAAAGCCCCAGGTTCAATATGTGATATTTCTTTTATTTGCTCCCCATTAGAACAAGCAGTAACAACTAATAAAATTGTTAGCATAATACCTGCTATTCTATTCATATAGTTCATTAGACACCACCAAGTTCTATTTATTATCCAATCTATACAATGTATCCTTTAAAAAGCCCTTTTAAATATACGCATTTTAATCAAAATTAAAAATTTTCAATTTTTATGTTTACAATTATCCATTAATTGTATATAATTACTAACGTAAGAAAAATATTCTAAAAGGAGGTCGAAGGAAATGATGAAATTACAATTACATGCTTTAACTTTAGTGTTAACTGCATCTGTGTTTTTCGGACAATTAAATATGAATTCGACCACCCTAATGGAGAATTAAAAATCGTACTTTATTTCTTTTAATTCATAAATTCGCCACAGGAGGTCGTATACTTTCCTGTGGCTTTTTCACGCCCAGCCATAGGAGAACGACATCTTCCTGTGGCTTTTTTGTGCGATTTTTTAGTCTCATACATTATTTTTTAAAGAAAGGAGCAACATTCGATGACAATTAGCGTATTGTTTTTAAGTATTACGATTCAAAGAAATACACTTTCCAAAGCTGAAATTCTTCATAATGAGCAAATTACAAAAGCTATGAATGATGTTAAGGAGCGCCAAGTGCTTTATTGCGATCACCTGTAATTCCTTTTCGAAAGGAGGAATTCGTCTATGACTTTTCATATTTTCTTTTTTACGACAGCACTTCAGAAAAAAACGTTATCTGAAGCTGAAATCTTTCGTAAACAACAATTAAAACAAACTATGGATAAAATAACGGACATTAAAAGTTCGTATTATACACAAATGTATTAAAAATATTTTTTAAAGGGGCAATTTCCTAATGAAATTCAAAGCTTTCTTTTTAACTATCACCATTCAAAAACGTAAATCTTCAAAAGCTGAAATCTTACGTGAACAACAAATTAAAGTTATTATGGACGAAGTAAAAGAGCGTCAGTCCTCTTATTACAATCGTCTTTACTAAATAAATTATAAAGGGGTAATATCCTAATGAAATTCAAAGCTTTCTTTTTAACGATTACCATTCAAAAACGCAAACTTTCAAAAGATGAAATTTCTCGTGAGCAACAAATTAAAAACATTATGGATGATGTGAAAGAGCGCCAGTCCTCTTATTACAATCGTCTTTACTAAATAAATTATAAAGGGGTAATATCCTAATGAAATTCAAAGCTTTCTTTTTAACGATTACCATTCAAAAGCGTAAACTTTCAAGAGATGAAATTTCTCGTGAACAACAAATTAAAAATATTATGGATGATGTGAAAGAGCGCCAGTCCTCTTATTACAATCGTCTTTACTAAATAAATTATAAAGGGGCAAAAATCCAATGAAATTCAGAGTATTATTTTTAACGATTACCATTCAAAAAAATAAACTGTCTGAGTCTGATATGCTTCATGATCGACAAATTGAGCAGGCTATGTACAACGTAAAAGAGCGACAAAGTCATTATTGTAGTCACCTGTAATTCCTATTCGAAAGGAGGAATTCATGTATGAGGTTTCACCTTTTCTTTTTAACCATTACGATTCAAAAAGAAACTATATCTGCAAATGAAGTAAAACAAGAGGAACAGTATAAAAAGATTATAGATGAAATTCGTGATCGTAGAAGCAAGTACTACACTCGCCTATAATTGTTTGAACTTATATAAGAAATGAAAGGAGTCGATTATAATGTTAATAACGCGGTGTAAAGAAATGATTTGGATAGTTCAGAGGGATTCCACATAGTTTATAAAGTGAAACTTTAATCAGTGGGGGTTTTGTTCATCCCCACTGATTATTAGCTCTCACCAATCGGGCGTTTACGCGCAGTTGATCTCCCACCTAACTTCTTTTTTCTTCACCTGAATTTTGAGGTGGGAGTTTTACTGCCCACAAATAGCGGGATAAAGTTTATTTAACAAAAATTCACCGCCTGATTTGATGTGTAAAAAATATACAATAATAAGTATTTCATACACTAAAAAATAAAAGATACACCCCTTTTTATTAAGCGGTGTATCTTTCTCAACATATTCTATTTCCGTTTACTTCGTTTCGTCTTAAACAATCTCACTAAGTTCGAAACAACTGTTTTTGTTACCGCATAAGCTGGTACTGCTAAAATCATCCCGATAATTCCCGCGAAATTACCTACCCCTAAAATAAGGATGATAATTGTCAACGGATGGATATTTAATTTTGAACTCATAATACGCGGTGAAATGATGTTACTTTCAAACTGTTGTACGATTGTTACTATAATAATTACGTACAGAGCTTGCATCGGAGATACGAACAGACCTATAATGACAGCTGGTGCTGCTCCGATAAATGGACCTAAGTTCGGAATTATATTTGTAAATGCTGCGATAATTCCTAAAACGAAAGCATACGGTAAACCGATGATTAAATAACCAGTAAATGTAAAGGCACCAATAAACATACAAACGAGCGCTTGACCTTGAATATATGCAGATAATGTTTCGTTCGTTTCCTTTATGATACGAAGTCCTTCTTCACGGTAAGACTCTGGTAATACACTAACAGCTTTTCCTGGAAATGCATGTCCATCTTTAAACATATAAAATAAAATGAACGGTACTGTAAAGATAACTAACGCCACGTTCGTGATAATACCAAATAAAGCCGTTGCACTCGACGTAAGTGTGTTTGGTATTTCCTTTAAGTATTCAATTGCATTTTTCTCAATTGTCTCAATGGAAACGTAGTTTTGTGTAGATAGCCATTCAAATAATCTATGATGGGATAGATCTTGTATGTATACTTTTCCCTCTTTTATGTAAGTCGGCATATTTTTCACTAAATCCATTAACTGTTGTGAGATGGTTGGAACAACTACTCCAATAGCAACTCCAGTTAATGTAATGATAAAAAGGTACAGTAGTAAGATCGCTAAACCTCTAGGTACTTTTTTATTCTCCAAAAAGACTAACAATGGGTTAAATATGAAGTATAAAAATAACGCGATTAAAATTGGGAAAAATAATGTTGATATGAAGATACCAATCGGTTGAAATAGAAACGATATTTTTGTGCAAATAAATATAATTCCTACAACCATCAGCACTTCTAATGTCCAAAAGTGCACTTTCGATTTCAAAAAAACGTCCTCCTTTAAACTAACACTTCTCTTCATTGTACCAAATTAAACTTAGATTTCACATAATATTTTCCTTTACAATATTCCAAAATCCCATTAAATACACTACAATGAGATTACAGACAAATTTGCAGGTAAAGGTGATAAATATGACACAATGCATCATTTGCAGAAAAGATACGAAAGAACTTAGTGAACAATATGTCATTCCAGAGATATTATGTGGATATTATTTCATAAACTCAATTTGTGATTCCTGTCATGAACATATGACAACAAATATTGACCGTCCTTTAATTAGACATAAATTAAGTCAATATAAGATTGAGCAAATGAAAAAACAAATCGACTCCCCTCTCTATACGAATGAACATGGTGAGGAGCTAGCAGCCGCTGAGACAGATGTAGTCGAAGTAAGTGATGAGATACTTTATTCCAATGCATTAATTATGAAACTATGTAAAAAGCACGATATTTCATTACATAATGAAATTTGGAAAGAAGAGCGCGTAACAAAAGTAGCTAGTTCTATTCAACGTGAATTGCTTTTAGATAACCGTAAATATAAAATGAGTGTATTAAAAATGGCTTATACTTTTGCTGTACAAACAATTGATAGCTACTTTGACGATCCAGATGCGATTGATATTTCTACCATTCTATTAAATGCCGATTTCATGGAATTAAAGGAAAAGAGTATCGTTCGTGACTTAAGCAAAAGCTCTTTATGGAATACATTAAATACAACGAGCGAAAACCATTACTTTATTTTACTTAGTGATAAAGACGGTCTATTCTGCTTCATTCGCCTATTTGATATTTTTGATGTTGTTGTTCATTTATCAGAAAAAAGATACAATCTTCCATCACCAATTGTCGGCGTAAATAATGTAGACAAAAAAGGATTTTTTGTGGAAAGTTTAAAACAGTATATGGATGGGCTATTTAAAGAAACTACACGTTCTATTTAATCCATATAGGAACATACGGTCTCCTTTCTTCATGAAAAGACACTGTGTTATAATGAGTGTGAAAAGAACAATACAATCACATAAAACAATTAAAACCTGTATATAAATAAAAAAGACTAGTGTGCGGCTACACACTAGTCCACGTAACTTAGCAGATTGGATTGTTCATTTATCCTATTTGTTTCGTCCAAACACAACAACCCACATTCTATAGGCATAGGTGGGTTGTTATTTTTTGAGCTTGTCAATTAAGACGACAATAAACGTTAACAATGCAATGAGAAACAGTCCACCTTGCAATAACAACGCAATTTCACTCACTTATTATCACCCCCCTCCTACTTTGGAGAAGTGATAATTGAACAACCAACCGTACCATAAGTTACCTCTTAATTTTATCATATTTTCTAATAGTTTACGACGAAAACCCGCAAGCTAGTAAGCTGCGAGTTTTTTTATTTTTCATGTAGAAAAAATCTCTTTCTGTTTAAATATAGTCTCCGTTTCTAAAATCATTTGAGGTAAGAAGACATGAATTGTATCCGTTAATACGTTAAGAGCTTCTTTCACATAACCATTTTCAAATTGATCTAATGACTCAGGTAATTCGACTTCATCTAATATGAAATACTCACCATTAGGAAGAACCATAATATCAATGATTAAATCTTCAAATGTTACTAACTCATTTCCTACATGTGTGTTTTTTATGATATTAAAATATGACCCTAAATAATGCCCAGCATCATCTCTCCATATGTATAGGTTATACGGACGATCTTCCCAATAATATGCGGTTGTATAACTACCTTTAGGAATAGTTAATTTTATTTCGTTTGCTGTCATAGTAAAAGGATACTGTACCTCATGAAATAGTACGATTCTCTTCGGTTGTGCTTCTACTAATAAACAAACGTGATCTACAGTTGTAGAATCATAACGTATTTTTCTTTCTATAATTTCAATCCTTGATGTACGTAAACAATTCATTTTTTAGTTACCCCTTTTATCATATAGTCCGTTTTTAATTATATCCTTTACGCTCCTGATTAAGAAAGTATACCGTATTCCGCATCATAAAAACTCCTTCTATAATGGAAGGAGTTAATGAACTACTACTATTTTATTAACCACAATTCATATATGGTCTTTTATTTTTTTCAATACAAACTCCATATACACCAAACGCACGATGATATTTAGGAGCTTTACTCATGTTTTAACTTTCCCTTAACTACATCATAAAATTTCCGTTCATCGTCTACATTTAAGTGAATACGACTTACTGTTTTAGAAAATCCATATAACAACTGCGCTTTAATTGGCTCTTTTAACATTATTTCAAAAGTTGGAGGTTCCTTTATAAATTCCATAACAGTTGCGTCAAGAACCTCTTTCTCTTCTTCTTTCGTTAAAGATTCGCCTTTATAAAACACAATGTTATCAATTTGTGTAAATGGTAAAACGATTTTCTTTCCTAATCCAATTTGAATGATCATTTTTTCTTCCGCAACGATAATTGGATTTTTACGCATCGCTTGTATTTCAGCTAAAAAATAAAACATCGCATATATGTTTAAGATGAGTAAAACCCAAGCTATTACTGGATTCCATTGATGAAGTAAATAATGAAAACCGATACTTTCAATTAATGTTGCATGAATAATCATGATATAAACACCTATTGCACCGGTCTTTTTATGATATGAGTATGTGGATTCACTTTCTAATACTTTTTCACGCCACGATAAAAAAGCATAATAGAGTAATTTACACTCTGTTAGAATGATATTTACTGTCTTACTTCTCTTCATATTAGCATCAAATGCTGCATCAATCGCATAAGAAAATGAAGAATACTCACTTCTATATTCTTTATATCGTTTTATTATTTTAGGAAGTACTCTTATAATTTTATATATAAGAAACAGTTCAAAACATACGAACACAATTTCTCCAGCAACTATTACATACGAAACAAATGAAAAAGCTTGTAAATAATCACTAGGAATTATAAATCTTGCGAATACATACCCAGCTATAACTACAGGAAACATATACGTTAACGAATATCTTTTCCGTATAATAAAGAAATATGTGATGACTGGAATTACAAACATAAAATCTAATAATGAACCGAGGACTACTTCTTTCGGGGCAGCTGGCACTATTGGCAGGGCATACAATAAATAGTTTGATAACATAATTAAAGATACGAGTCCAATCCAAATGCCTTTTTCCTTCGTGAAATTGATGGATTCATTCCTTCTCTCCTCTATTCAAAAACCTCATTTAAATGGTCTTTATAAAATGAAATAGCACGTTCAAATTCTTTTATCTCATCTACTTTCACAACTGTCTCTAACAGTAATTTCATCGCTTCTTCATGTTCGTTTACGTTATATTTTGCTAATGATAAAAACACTTTCATCACGTCATTTTCCGGGAACTTCTTTATCCCTGCTTCTAATACAGTAATCGCTTTATCATATTCCCCTATACAACGATACGTACTGCCAAGACCGATATACGCACCGCAAAGGGATTCACCATCAAGTCCGTTCGCAATTGCCTGTTCATAATACGGAACCGCCTCCGTTTCAAGACCCATTACATCATGTATCCAAGCGCATTGATATAGTACTTCTGCATCCCTCGTAAAGTTTGTTAATCCTATAAGTATCTCTCTAGACTGCGCATATTTCTTTTCATTTCTAAGTTTAATAGCTTGCTTTAATAAATGTTCCATACAATCCACTCCTCACAAAATGTTCATTATGCATATATCATGTATTACACATTTACGAGCAGCTAATGGCCTATTTCATTGATTTGATTCAATTTAATAATTAGTGAGGGATACGTTCCCCCACTAATTTAATATTAACTCCATTATATACTATGCGACTGCATCTCTTTCTAAAAGCTTAAATCTACATAGTAGTGATACGATTACATAAATGCTCTAACATATTGACAATTTCTTTTGCAGTTTCATCTTTCCCATTACATAACTTCACATTACCGTCTTGTCCAATAACGTGATGCACAGCACCGCGAGAATATAAAGAATGCGGTGAGTTTGCTACCATTACACTTGCTTTTGCATCTTCCATTCTTTTACTTGCTCTTTCAATAAGTTCTGCTTCATTTACGTCACTTTCAAGTTTAAAGCCAACGAGTATCGTTTCTGGATCCCAACTCTTTACTTGTTTTAATACTTTTGGCGCTTTTTGAAAATGAATAATTGGAGCGATGTCACTTGAAATCTTTCCGTTCATATTAAGAACATTTCCATCTTGATCACAAATCTTTTCGACAACCCAATCTGAGTCAGCAGCAGCCATAATAACTGCATCTACTTTTTCATGTGTAATAATACTTTTCATCTTATCTTGTAAATCAATAATCCCCTCAAATGGGTGCAATTCTAATTGGTTATTTACATCCATTGGCTTCTCAGCGAAATAGCCATGCAAATATATTACATGTGCGCCCTTTGTCATTAGCTCTTCCGCAATAATTCTTCCAATCGTACCTTTTGCTAAATTTGTATGTCCACGTACTTGATCCCATTTTTCTAGGCAGCCGCCGCTCGTAATTAATACTTTTTTCCCCTGCATAATAACCATCCCTTACTGATTTTTCGCACGAAACCACTCTGTTCCAAAGTCAACTGCATCACGCTGCCTCATAAAACGGCACGTCGCATTCCCTATCTTCCCACGCGTAACTGTTCCTTTAAGCTCATATTCAACTCCGATTTCTACAAACGTATCAGAATCGTAATCCATTTCAACGAATTCTTTCCATACTCTTACACCTTCTTCTATAATAGGTGCTCCTACCTTTATTAACTCGCGTGCACCTGTACGTACCTCAGATAAATGTATAGACGTATTAGAGTCATAACCAACACCAAGTAATAATATGTATCCATCTAAATCGTATATTTTTCGTAATGGCGATTCTTCACCAAAACTTATGGAAAGTGAATGATTCGCTGTAATTTCTTCTGCGTGTTGCCCCCATGCTGCAAAACTACTGAGTGGATGATTACTGCGCAATACATTCGGATATGTACGAAAACATTCAACTACTTCTCCCATTGCCCTTGTTGGTGTTATACGTGGATCAAATGCTGGGACGTTATCCCGAATAATTTGCCACCATTCTTCTGGTACAGGTGGTCTTGACCAATGTTTTGGATCGGATAAATCCGAAGATTGCGTCGGCATAATTATCGTTCCTTCTTCTGTAACAACTTTCATTAACGCTTCTACTACGGCAACTGCACCGCCTGATATCCAACCGATTGAACTTAATGAAGAATGTACAATAACTGTCATTCCCTTTTCTATCCCTAATGCTTTTAAATCATTTGTAATTGTTTCGATTGTATTTGGAAATTGTGTATTCGCCACTATGTCATTCATTTTCACGATTGTTCCCCCATTTTGCTTTAAACTAATACATACATATATTATCATATTTTTCTTAATTTTTAACTTAATCATTTCAATTACTATACCTCTGTCGTTTTTATCATATCGGAAACAGTTAAATTATGGTGTATTTATTTAAAATTAATATAGAAAGGTGAACACAATCAAAAACTTTCAATCTAGCAATCTTAATTTATACTAATATGAAATAGCCCATCACAAATGATGAGCTATTTATTTTATTCATTCTCTAAATAACAATTAAACCTTTCTATCCCCGGGTATTTTTCACCCAAACTTTCAATCTTAAAGTTACATTTCTTGTAAAATCCGACTGCCTCTGTATCTGTCTCAGCCTCAATATATGTTAACTCATATTCCCTAATTATTTCTTTAATCATTTGAAGTGCAATTCCTTGATTACGATATTTTTCATCAACAGCTATGTGACACATTCTCGCTCTATTTGTATGAATTAGCACTATACCTATGCAACCCTTATTCCCATATTTATATAGCACTGCCTGATCATTTTTATACATTGAAACTGCTTTAAATAAGCTCGCTTCACTCGGACCGGTCGCATGCTTTAATACTTTTTTAATGGGATCTATTTCTAAATACTCAACACGTTGTAACATCCTATCTCCATCCTTTCTCATGAAAAAAGATTAGCTCTTTATTGAAAAAGAGCTAATCTCATTACGCCGTTATTTTCTCTTCTTTTTTCACAACTACAGCTACATAACTATGAAGTATCATTCCGACAATTACAAGACTCATTCCAACCCACGATAAAGAAGACGGAATTGGAGCCGATAACCAGATCAGCTCTCCTACTAATGCAAATAAAACTTCACCAGACTGTGTCGCCTCGACTGTTGCTAATTTTTGCGGATCATCTTTTACAAGATCTGTCGCAAAGAAGAATAATACCGTTGCGATTAACCCTGAACTAACTGCTACAATAAAACATTGGAAAACTTGACTACTTGACGGTAATCCGCCTGTTGATACTTCATAACCAGATAGTAAAAACCAAAATGGTAAACTTGCTAATGTCATACCGAGAACTCGTTGGAAGACATCTAATTCGCCCTTACATACTTGCATCATTTTTCTATTTCCAAGTGGATATGCAAACGCAGCAATGAGTACAGGAACCACACATAAAATGGTTTCACGAAGCCCTAAAGAAGAAGCGTGTTCTACTTGCATAAGAACAACACCGAATAAAATAATGCCTGACATTACTAATTCTTTCATTGGAAGTTTTTTATGTAATGGGTCTACTGCAAAAAATGGTGTTAACAAAATCCCTGCAACTATTGTAATTTGCCAAGTCGAAGCGACAAGCCACCCCGGTCCAAACGCACCCGCGAAACTAAGCGGTGCATAAAAGAGACCAAACCCTACAATACTCCATAACAACCACTCTTTCGGATTGTTTTTCATATATTGCAAGAGTTGTTTTAAATTCCCTCTATACATGACAATAAGTAGTAGCATTGGAACCATAAAGTAATACCGTAGTGATGCACTCCAAATCCAACTCCCGCCCCCTAAGTCCATCGACCGGTTTAACACAAAGGTAAAGGCAAAGAAAAACGATGCCAATATCCCTACTGCAATAGCTTTCATTATAAAACCCCTTATATAGTTTCTTTTTCTACTATATAACAAAATGAATATAATTAATATTCGAAAATTTAATCATACATGCGGTCTACTTCTATATAACTTTCGTAATCGACTAATATGAGCTTGATGGTACCGATTATGATCGGCTATATGCCATATTCCCCACCTTATAGTCGCATTTTCTCCCTTTTCATAAAAAACTTCTCGTGTTAAATCATTTTCTGTTAGTTTCATACATTCCTCATAAAACATATGTTGCACAGCTTCATAATCTTGCATTAATTCTTGTAATTTGTACTTTCTTAAACTAGGCAATTTTCCGATTTCATTCAACATTGGTCCATATTTATTTTCAAGTGCAGGCGGAACTCCCTCTCCTTTTAAACGGTACACCCAGTGTAAATCGACTACTGCTAAATGCTGAAGTAGCTGTCCAATGTTATTTTCATTATTTTCAGACCCTTTATAGGATAGTTCGTTCTTTTCAATACCTTCGACTAACCTTTGCAATCGTTTAAATGTATCAGTAACCGTTGCATACAAAATTGCCACGTTGGGGTTCATATCTTTTTCTAAATGGAGATCTTTCATGATAATATCCTTCCTTTAAAGAAACAACACCATATTTTCATCATCACTATACACACCATTCACCTTTATAGCTCTTTTTTCAATTCCATACGTTTTAAAGCCCATTGATTCATACAATTTTTTTGCTGGTTCGTTTGTAGATACAACACCTAATGTCAATTGCTCTAGTTTTATATCTCGCGCTCTTTGAATGGCATTTGTTATTAACTTACGTGCCAATCCGTTCCGCCTGTTTTGTGTATCTACATACATCGCAACGATATGACCTTTATGTTTATACGCCTCTCTCTCTTCTGTTAGTAAAGTGACAACTCCAACTAAATGATTTTCTTCATTAAATGCACCAAATGTACAACTAGTAGTAGCTGTTAAATTACTTTCCACTCGCTTAATAGGATTTTCCTGGCGAATCGCCTCTTCATAAGTTGTTACAAATGCCTCTGGATTTACTTGTAAAGCTTGTAAACGTAAGTCCCAATATTTTTCCGCATCTTCTTTCGTAAGTAATCGAATCATATTTATCCTGCCCCTTTAAGTTAACATAATATTTTTATAAGCTACTATTTAAAGATTGGTATTCTTCTCTTAACATACTATAGCGATAACGATGAATGAACTTCCCTTTACGTAACCGATCATTTCTCATTATTCCTTCACAAACAAATCCTGCTTTTTCATAACTCTTTCTAGCTTGTAAATTATCTTCGTCTACTCGTAGCCAAATTTTTTCTAATTTGAATTCAGAAAAACCGATTTGTAACATACTGTATAGGGCCGCCATTCCATATCCTTTACCCCAATATTCTTTATTTCCAATTACAATCCCTAGTTCAGCATTTTTATTTGTATTATCAAAGTTTTTTAGGTCTACCCATCCAATGTGTATACCTTCCTTTGTAACGATAGCTCGTTGTTCATAACCATTCCCTCGACTTATGCATGCTTCAATCCACCTTCTCGTATCTTCACGAGTGAACGGTGGATATTGATCTGGTACAACTAAATGCTTTGTTACTTCTGTATCTAATGACCATTGATATCGATCTTCTACATCATCTATTGTCAGTTCTCTTAATTGAACGAATGGTACATTCACTTTGCTATCCCCTTTTCATTTCCCTATAGAAAATCCTTCGAACATTCTTCCTCCATACTGCTCTAACGTATTTTCTATAAAACTAATTAATTCATTTTTCTTCTCTGTTTTATAAAAATGATCAAAAGCCGCTACAAAATGATCTGCATATCGCTCGTCATACCTTCTTAACACTCTAATAAACCATTTTGAATTTCCAAGCCATTGACCATTTACCCTTAAAACATATTCATGTACTAAATCAGCTAATAAATTGGCGATGAACAATTCTTCTTCTCTCTTTGTTGCACCAATGAAATCATCCAAGGTATCCGTAATAAAATAGCGTTTCTGCTTCATCGTTTCTTCTGACCATTTTTTTGGTCCTTTATTTAATAAACCATTCGCTTCTCTTTTAAGTGTCTCTACAATTTCATCTTTTCCTTTTAGCACAATCCCTTCTGAAACTAATTGAGGTAATGAAGGTCTCCCGCGCTCACAATCACTTTTAAAAAAGGTTTTATACGTTTCAAAATTATGTACGAATACTTCAACAGGCCAACCATTACTATAGAAAGATTCTCTATAACAAGATGACAAACTTTGGTCAAATATTACAATATCAAGGTCAGATGTTTTCGTAGCCTCTCCTCTAGCAACACTTCCCCCTAGTAAAGCAACATCACAATTCGGAAATTGTGATGTAATAATACTTTGTGCCACTTCAATTGGTTTCATAATCTTATCCCTTCTTATTTTACTTTCTTCTTTTCAGCTCTTTCTCGTGTCTTTTTAATATAGGATTCTGCATTTGGTGTTTTGCATGACGTTTCACCGTGATCAACTTCTACTTTTCCAATTTCACGTGAAATTTCAATTGCTTGTTGCTCCAAATTTTCATTTCGAACCCCTATCGCAATTAAAGCTCTATTCATCGCTTCTCTTTTTCGATTTTTCCCATTATGTATATGAACTTTAATCTCTTCTAAATACGGTAAGAAAAAGTCATCGTCTAACGTTTTATTTTTCATTGCGATATTCGCTAATAATGACCAACCAGCTCTTCCAATCCATTCATCATCAGACTTCGTCCATTCTTCCATTCTTTCTATCGCGATTGGCGACGTACATATAGCCGTCATAAGAACATCCATTAAACAATAATAATCAACATCCTGAACCCATCTATTTAGTTGTTCTGATGTTAGTTTCTTCGGATCTAAAATCATCGTTGCTAAAGTCATTGCATCCATATTTTTTGTTTCCCATAATGAAATTGCTAAATCATGATCCTTTTTTATCTTCTTTTTCAACAATTTTAAATTTGCAAAACTAACTCCAAATAACGGTTCTTTTGCCCCATGATTTTTAAAGATTTTACGGTTTTGTTCTGTTCCATATTCTTCTAGTTGCTGCATTACTTCTTCAAGTAACATAGGTCCACCTCTTTTATATATTTTGTTGCCTTCACATATGTATGTACGATATATTCTACATTATTTTTTGGTTTTCCTATATTTATTTTTTAAATACGGTATGTGAAATTTTATTGATGTTCTCTAAAATAAAAAACATCCTCTTCCTTATTTTTCACACGGTTGTTCATTCACACTCTGTATACAATACTCCACAAGCGCATTCAACGGATTTATTATGTTCCTTCCTATTATATTTTCTACCCTTGTAGCAGCGTCTACCATCGATAATTGTGCAACTGAAAGCATTTCGTTTCTATCTTTCATAATTTCATATAAATACTTTTCTAACTTAGCATCATGCTCTTCTTTACGATCTTGCATAATTAACTCAAATATCCCTTCTATCACTTCTACTTTTACATGTATGGATTTATTATTCTGCCGAGCGTATTGTTTTAAACGTTCCATCGTTCCTGAAACCGTACGATTATTTGTAAAAAGTATTGTCTGTGGCTCTTCAACATGACAAATCATTTCAAAGAATGGCTCATCAATTTTCAATATAGGTATGTCTATTTTGAAATTCTCATCTAATAACGTGATATAATCTGTACAAGTTATTAAAAGTGTATCAACATCACTTTCAGCTATATACTTTATAATATCTTTTAAATTATTTCGTGCTTGTTCTCGTTCTATTTTTAGTCTGTGTGATAAGATTGGATCTACAAAATGGAGTATTTCTATTTCAAAAAATTGCAACGCTCGGTCAATGTATTCAATATTTGAATGATGAGCATGTAAACAAGCTAATTTTTTCATACTTATCCTCCTTTTCTAAAACAAAAAACGTGAATGAACCATTTTACATGCAGTTCCATTCATTTAATTCTTGTTTCATTTTTTCAAACCTGCAAAACAGTGAAATCTTACATACTTTTTAACAAACTTTTTTGCGCTTGTAAAAAAGTTTTTTTGCATTTCCCCCTCTAAAATTGCTAATATAGTAGAGTAGAACTTTTATAGAGAGTAGGAAAATTATGCACAATGGAATTCGGATGACAACTTTAGTGAAAAGGGCTCTGTTGATTTGCGCTGGGGTATTATTTACATACGAAGCTGCTTACGGATCAACACATATCGCTCTAGCAAGTACAGAGGATGAAGCGAAATCTGTTCAACTTGTAAGTGAAATTCAAACGTCCCTTGCTCCGAAAGAAGCTCCAAAGCACTATAACGGGCAAGTTAGAAAAGTCGCTTACTTAACATTTGACGATGGTCCTGGAAAATACACAGCTGAGCTTTTAGATATGTTAAAAAGTGAAAATGCAAAAGCAACATTTTTCCTAATTGGTTCAAACGTGAAAGCTTTCCCTGATCTTGTAAAACGTGAAAATACTGAAGGCCACTACGTTGGGATGCACAGTATGACTCATAACTACAAGAAGCTTTACACAGAAGGTCATTACGTTGATGAAATGAAAGAAGACCAAGGCTTAATCGCTGGCGTTCTAGGAAAAGCACCAGTATTAACTCGTCCAGCTTACGGCTCAATGCCAGGATTAAATGAAGCCCTTCGCAACAAAGTTGTAGAAAATGGTTTAAAAGTTTGGGACTGGACAATTGATTCATTAGACTGGAGATACAACAAAATGCCAGTTGACGCTGCTTCAGCTAAAATCGTAGAAAATGTTCTAGCTGGTGCTACAAATCCAACAGAAGTTATCCTTATGCACGATATTCATCCACAATCAGTTAAAGCAGTACCTGGTATTATTAAAGGACTGAAAGAAAGAGGATATGAATTAGAAGCCTACCATGAGAACGAACACTTCCCAGTAAACTTCTGGCATGATAATCGTATGTAATAAAAAGACTTGATTCCCTCTAGTAGGTTATCAAGTCTTTTTTTATCGTTTTTGGAATTTTCTTTGTTGCTCTTCAATAGAACGAATAATATTCTCCCTATCCTCTTGAGTTATACCGATAGAAAATTCGTATTCTTCTTCCTTACACCATGTGGGGTTAAGTTCCAGCGATAAGCGAATAACAATGTTAAACTCCCCTGCTTTTCCCCCCATAAATTCAAACGCTAAATTTGGTTCTATGAAATCTAGTTCGTTATATGTAGGGTTTGGTAAAGATTCAAACCATTTTATCATGTACTGTAAATCGTATGTTTGTAAAAAAGGATCCATCGTTTCAAAAACTTTATTTTCTTCTGATAGTTTCGCTTTTACTCTTAACCAATTTCTATCACACTCGTCTTTTGCATCTGCATATTGGTAATTTACAACCTCTAAATGTAATGATATTTTTTCATTTTGAAAATTCATGCATATCTCCCTTCTATCTCTGGATCTTTTGTTTTATAAATTTTTATTAATCCCGATACTTTAAATTATACTAGGTTATTTTAATCTTTTTTTAATACGGATAAATTGTTTGCATTTATTACCCTTTATACATAAAATAAATTTGATTTGCGATATAATCTGAACTAAAGTGAAGTCCATTCCTTATCCACCACATGATAATACCTACCAATGAAGCTGTTTTAATATCAACCGCAACATAATCATCAGGCAAATCCTTTTTCGTATTCTCTCTTCTCGTTTCTATTAACTCTTTTAAAAATAAAAATAGTTGCTCCTCAAATTGATTCATTTTAAATAATATAAATAAATAATTTCGGTGGTTATATAAATAATCAAGCAATTGTATTAGCTTTTGTTTTTCTGATAAATCTTTTGCATGTATTAAATCAACAATTTTATTAGAAAGCTCATTTAAAATCTCGTTAGTGATTTGTTCTAATAAATCTTGAATATCTTGATAATGTAAGTAAAAGGTTGTTCGGTTTAATCCTGCTTTTGTTGCGACTTTCTGAACCGTTAAACTTGAAATACTAGGATTCTCACATAGGAGAGAAAAAACAGCATTTTTAAACATTTCTCTTGAACGAACTGTACGAGGATCTTCTTTTTTAGGTGTAGACATTTTGAAACTCCTTTATAGATTTTCTCTTTACTTACTCGACAGTGCATACCTTCTATGTCGAGTAGTGAACATTTTCAACAAAACTGTTCATGGTCAAAGAAAATTTATTTTGTTACCATTAATTTTATCGACACAATGTCGATAAATCAAGACAACAATGAAGGAGTTTACCAATGCAAAAGGAAATATCAGAAAGAAATAAAAAAATTATATTAATTGTGCTCATTTCCGGTTGTTTTTTATCAACATTAAATCAGACGCTATTAAATGTAGCGATGAGTAATTTAATGGAAGTATTTGATGTTACAGCTGCAACCGTGCAATGGCTATCAACAGGCTTTATGCTCATAAATGGCGTTCTAGTGCCAATTACTGCATTTTTAATGAAACGATTTACAACAAGGCAGCTGTTTATTAGCTCAATGCTCTCCTTGTTTATTGGGACTGTTCTTTGTGCATGTGCCATGAATTTTGGCATTTTGTTAGCAGGAAGAATGATTCAAGCAGTTGGGGCAGGAATTATTATGCCACTAATGATGACAGTTATTTTATATTTATACCCTAGTGAAAAGCGTGGCAGTATTATGGGAACCATCGGTTTCGCCATAATTTTTGCGCCAGCCATCGCTCCAACATTATCTGGCTTTATTATTGAATATGTATCATGGAGATGGTTATTTATTGGATTCGCTCCATTTGTATGCATCGTTATTATTCTCGCGCTAAAATATTTAATGAATGTTGCTGAGACAACAAAAGCAAAATTAGATATCGTAAGTGTCATTTTATCAACGATTGGCTTTGGTTGTATTATATTCGGATTTAGTAGTGCAGGAAGTAAAGGATGGGATCATCCAATTGTTATTACTACAATTATCATCGGAATAATTGTTACAACTCTATTCTGTTTACGTCAAATAAAGTCTAGCGATCCACTATTAAATTTATCCGTATTTAAGTATAAAATTTTCACTCTTACATCAGTCATTAACGTACTCATTACGATGATTATGTATGCTGATTTAATTCTTTTACCGATTTACTTGCAAAACGGACGAGGTTTTACTGCTTTTGAATCAGGTTTACTTCTATTACCTGGAGCTGTAATTAATGCATTCTTATCACCTATCACGGGTAAAATGTTTGATAAATATGGGGCAAAACCACTCTTTATTATAGGTTTAATATGTATCATTATATCGATGTGGGGTGTAATTGATTTGACCGAATCCACCACTTATATGTATTTAATGGTTCGTACCATTATTCTACGCATTGGACTAAGTTTCATTTCGATGCCTTTAAATACAGCAGGTTTAAACGCTTTACCAAGAGAACTCGGTTCACATGGTTCCGCAGTGAATAATACCGTACGTCAATTATCAGGTGCTATAGGAACAGCAGTCATTATCACTGTGTATACAATTCAATCCACTTCACATACTTCACAGTTATCTAGTGAGAACGGAAGCATATCAACTATGCAAGTAACGAAATTAGCTTCTATCTTCAGCTCAAGTGATGCCTACGTATTTATGTTAGTCTTATCCTTTGTAGCTTTGATTATTGCATGTTTTATGCCTAAAAAAGTAGCACTCCAAAAATCCGAAAGTAAATCTTAAAACAAAAAATCCTACTCGTTTTCTATACGAGTAGGATTTTTTATTATTATTTCGTTTCCCCGTCTTCAGTCGTCTTCACCTTCGTTTTATCTTTATCACGATTGTTATAGTTATATTTAGAAGGTTCTACCGGTGTAAATCCTTCTGGTGTGTAGAATCGTAATAAGTCACCGTTAACAACTTGGTCGGAGTATTTTAGTGATTTTTGAACCATTTGCTCATTTTGTTTTATTTCATCTGTAAATTCTACAGGTTTCCCAGTCGCTGTATCATAGTATTTGCCGTTAAGTGCAGTAACTGTTGGGCTTACGTAGTTACCGTTACGGAACGGAACAACTTGTTTATGCTCTGGTGATAATAAATCTGATCCGAATTGGACATAATTTTTCGTATCTGTACCTAGTAAGTGTAATAACGTTGGAAGAACGTCAATTTCTCCGCCGTATTGATGTTGTACGCCGCCTTCCATTCCTGGTACGCGAATGATTAATGGTACACGTTGTAATTGAGCATTTTCAAATGCGTTCATTTCTTTACCCATTATTTGAGACATTGCTGCACTATGATTATCTGAAATACCGTAATGATCACCGTACATAACGATAATTGAGTTATCGTATAGACCAGATTGTTTCAAGTAATCAATGAATCCTTTTACAGATTCATCTAAATAGCGTGCTGTTTGGAAGTACGTATCTACTGATGAATCACCTGTTTTAGCTGGTTCAATCGTTGCTTCCGCTTTATCAATCGGATAAGGGAAATGGTTCGATAACGTAATGAACTTCGTATAGAACGGTTGTTTCAACGTTTGTAATAACGGAATTGATTCATTAAAGAACGGTTTATCTTTTAAGCCATAGTTTACTACATCTTTTTCATTCATATCGTAGTATGACGCATCAAAGAATTTATTAAAACCAAATGATTTATAAATTTCATCACGGTTCCAGAACGTTTTGTAGTTACCGTGGAACACTGCTGATGTGTATCCTTGTTGTCCTAAAATAGCCGGTGCTGATTGATACGTGTTATGAGCTTTATTTGTAAAAACAGATCCTTGTGGTAATCCAAACATTGAGTTCTCTAACATGAACTCCGCATCAGATGTTTTCCCCTGTCCTGTTTGATGGAAGAAGTTATCAAAGTATAACGTATTCGCATCTTTTGTAAATGAGTTTAAGAATGGTGTAACCTCTTGACCATTTAGCTTGTAGTTTAGTAAAAAGTTTTGGAATGACTCTAAATGAATATAAATTACGTTCATTCCTTTTCCTTTACCGAAATACTCAGGGTTTGGACTTGCATAAGTTGATGAAAGATAGTTTCTAACTTCTGTCATATTATCTCCATCCGCTAATGCTCGTTCTGTTGATGCTTTCGCACTTTGAATACCATCATAAATCGTAAAGTTGTACGCCCCTAAATATTTCACGATATAATTGCGGTCAAATGTTCTTGTTAACAATTCAGGACGGTCAGATTCTGCCAGACCTAAGTTAACGCTAAATAATAAAATACCTGCTACAAATACTAGAGATAATTTATGCTTCGCAACACGAATTGGTTTAGGATTTACAAATTTCGTTGCTACTAAAACAATTAAAATGATTGTATCTAAGAAATATAGTGGATCATATAAGTGTAGCAATGCAAAAATACTACCACCTAAATCTCCAAAGTTATTCGATTGTGTTAATGTCGGGAACGTAATAAAGTCGCTGAAAAAGCGATAATATACTACGTTTGCGTATAAAAGTATAGACATTAGCAAATTAATAATAATTAACCAAATGTAAGCTCGTTTCCCTTTTGCGAATAGTGCGATCCCTAAAAATAGAACCGCTGAGCTTAACGGGTTGAAAAACAGTAAGAACTTTTGGATTGTGTTCGATATCCCTAAATTAAATTCTGTCACATATGCGGCATATGTTTTTAACCAAAGTAAAATAACGGCAAATACGAAAAATCCAAAATGATTACTTAATACTCGTTTACTCTTTAATAAAAATTGTTGCATCTCTCCACCTCTTTTGATCATCCAAGGCTTATTTTATATAAGTCTGTCTCTCTATTCAATTTCTCTTCTTCAAATAGATTTTATTTGTTTAACTATATGAAGAATATTAGTAATTATAATTTGTAGCTTTTATTTATTCAACTATTTCTTTTTAAACATTTTGACCTTGGTTTCTATTTAACAAAATACATTTGTAACATTTCCTGTTTTCTCCCAAGGCTCATCCACTAATTATGACTCCACAAACTATAATCCTTTATTTCCTCATTTGCAAACTAACCTATCTCCAATTTTGGTATATTCATGTAAACTACCCAATTTCATAAAATAAAAAATGTAGTTTGGGCAATTTGCTCAAAATACACTTTTTCGACTACCGTTTATCATCCTTTGTAGCTATCCCCTCTTCTTTTAACCAATTCTTTCAGTCCCATGAATAATTACATTCCAACCATGCTCAGAGCCATCATGACACCCCTTTAAAGCTTTTTCAATATCATATTTTGTCCAATCTTCTTCATGAGCAACGATTATATTTTGTGAAAATATCATTTTAAATCCTTGTTGTTTCTCTTTTATTTCAACTGTGATTTTATCTAATAATTCACTAAACTGCGGCGTTTTAATGTGAATACTAATTTTTTTAGGACGATTCATTTCGATATATTCCCCAATTGCTCGATAATCTTTTCCGCCACGATGGTCAATAGTTTCCCAACTCCCTCCTACTTCAGGAGTATTTCCCGTTACTTTATCCGTCCCTTCCAATGTAAAAACCATTTCTTCATCATTTCAGGGTTTATCCACGCTTCAAAAATTTCTTACCATCGCTAATGTTATTTTTGAATAATTATTCATTTTAATCCTCCCCCCACTTTATATTAAAACGAATATTTTTTTACTAAAAAAAAACCCCCGCTCTCATAAAAGAAAGCGAGGGTTTTAATCATTTATTATTGACCTTTGTACATTGCATCAACTTGTTTTTGAAGTTCTTGACTTTCTAAGAACTCATCATACGTTGCTACCTTATCAACTACACCGTTTGGCGTTACTTCGATAATACGGTTTGCAATTGTTTGTACGAACTGATGGTCATGAGAAGTGAATAATAATGTTCCTTTAAATGTGATTAAACCGTTGTTTAATGCTGTAATAGACTCAAGGTCTAAATGGTTCGTCGGATCATCAAGTGTTAATACGTTTGCACCGCTTAACATCATTTTAGATAACATACAGCGAACTTTTTCTCCTCCAGATAAAACAGAAACGTTTTTCTTTACTTCTTCACCAGAGAATAGCATACGGCCTAAGAAACCACGTAAGAAACTTTCTGATTCATCTTGTGGAGAGAACTGACGTAACCAATCAATTAAAGTGTAATCACTGTTCTCGAAGTACTCAGAGTTATCTCTTGGGAAATGAGCTTGAGATGTTGTTACACCCCATTTGAATGAACCGCTATCTGGCTCCATTTCACCCATAAGAATTTTAAATAATGTTGTCATCGCAATATCGTTACGTCCGATAAATGCAACTTTATCACCTTTATTTAAAGTGAAGTTCACATTATCTAATATTTTTTCGCCATCAATCGTTTTCGAAATACCTTCAACTGTTAATAGGTCATTTCCTACTTCACGTTCTGGTGTGAAACCAACGAACGGATAACGACGTGATGATGGTCTAATATCATCTAATGTAATTTTATCTAACAATTTTTTACGAGAAGTTGCCTGTTTCGCTTTAGATGCATTTGAGCTAAAGCGTGCAATAAAGTTTTGTAACTCTTTTACTTTTTCTTCTTTTTTCTTGTTAGAATCTTGCGTTAGTTTTAATGCTAATTGGCTTGATTCATACCAGAAGTCATAGTTACCAACGTATAATTGAATTTTACCGAAATCAAGGTCAGCCATGTGCGTACATACTTTATTTAAGAAGTGACGGTCATGGGATACAACGATAACTGTATTTTCAAAGTTCATTAAGAAGTTTTCTAACCATTGAATCGCTTTTAAGTCCAAATGGTTGGTAGGCTCATCTAGTAATAGAATGTCAGGTTGACCGAATAAAGCTTGAGCAAGTAATACTTTTACTTTCTCTGCCCCTGTTAATTCAGACATCTTTTTATCATGAATATCTTCACCAATACCTAATCCTTTTAGAAGGATTGCAGCTTCTGACTCAGCTTCCCAACCGTTTAGCTCAGCGAACTCACCTTCAAGTTCTGCAGCACGCATGCCATCTTCATCACTAAAGTCTTCTTTCATGTAAATTGCATTTTTCTCTTGCATTACTTTATAAAGACGTGTGTGACCCATCATTACTGTTTCTAGTGCAGGGAATTCTTCATATTCGAAGTGATTCTGTTTTAATACTGCTAGACGCTCACCTGGCGTAATATGTATGTCACCCGTTGATTGGTCAATTTCTCCAGATAAAATCTTTAGAAATGTTGATTTACCAGCACCGTTTGCTCCAATTAAACCGTAGCAATTACCTGGCGTGAATTTTATGTTAACATCTTCAAATAATTTGCGATCTGCGAAACGCAAACTAACGTTACTTACTGTAATCATTTGTGTCCTCCTACTAATACCGCTTATTTCAGCGTTTTCTCACCGATTGTCTTAAAAAATCGCATATTACGACTCAATTATTGTAGACTATAGCTATTATATAGTAGAAGCTGGATGAATAGCAACGGTTGATTAGCTTTCTACAACGAAATCGAATAGTTTTTATCCATTCCCCTAGCTATTTTTTGTATATCATCGACCTCTTTCTAATATCCCTATTCGCTTCTCATTCTGTAATACATTGAATCATTTTTTCATTTCATATTTTATATACAAAAACCTGTAGAGAAAACATTCCCTACAGGTTTTTCTTATTTCGTATTTATTATTTTCTCTTTATAACTCTTCAATTTACTCGTCAATCCTATTAAAGCAGGTAACAATATCGGCATTACAATTAAAGCTAATAGTAAAAGAGCAACGCCAACAACGGATGCTACTTGTATAAGTGTCAATACTCCTGAAGGAATTAAAGCTGCAAATGTCCCTCCTAAAATAAGTGCCGCTGATAATACGACTCCTCCTATGTGACGAGATGCATTTACAATTTTCGTTACTGAATCCCCTTCTAGCTCATTGTATCGCATCATAACGAAGATGCTATAATCCACTCCTAAAGCGACAATCATAATGAAGCTAAAGAATGGAGCATTCCAGCTTAATGACCCTACGTTTAATACATGTGCACTAATTTGTTCACTTATACCAAGTGATGCAAAGTACGCTAAAATTAACGACCCAATAATAAAGATTGAGTTTAAGAATGAGCGTGTAATCACGATTAATACAAGCGAAATCCCTAATAACATAATCGTAGCAGTACGTAGGAAATCTTGCCCGGTTACTTCTTTTAAATCAACGTTTCTAGCTGTTGTCCCGCCAATTGCTTTTTTCGCATCATTTAGTTCTGTTCCCTTTAACGTACCATCTATCGTTTTATTAATTTCTTGAATGATAGGCATCGCTTCTTTTGAATACGGGTTTACGTCTAAAATAATTGTCATTTTAGCAATCTTTCTATTATGTGACATGTACGTATTCAATGCTTTTTGGAAATCTTCTCCTTCTAAAACTTCTTTCAGAATATAAAATTTCTCAGAGCTTTTCGACTCATTTAACTCTCCTAAATATTTTTGAGCGTCACCTAGACCGTTACTTACTTTTCCTAACCCCTCTGTACTTTTAGATAAACCTGATTGCAATTGCCCCATCTTTTCTTGTAAATCTTTCAGTCCAGTTAATAACTGTCCTTGCCCATCGTTTATTTTCGTTAATCCAGATTGTAAGTCAGCCGATTTGTTCGAAATTTGTTTTGAACCTGTAGCTCCTTCGTTCAATCCATTTTTCAGTTCAGCAGCTCCTTTTTGTAGTTGCGTTACTCCATTGTTCATTTCCTTTAAACCATTATCTACTTTTAATAATGATTGATTTGCTTCTTTAAATGAACTCATCGCTGCTTTGTGCTGCGTCGCTAATTGATTTAATTCATTTGAAAGAACACTCAATTGCTTCTGAGCTTCTTTTGCAATTCCTAATGTTTGCTGCACATTAGGATCATTTGCTAATTCTGGTTTTGTTTGAATGAAATTGTTCATTAACGTTTCAATTTGTTCATATCCTTTTTTCGCACCATCAATCGCTTGAGAAATACTTCCGAAATATTGATCGTACGAACTTAAACCTTTTTCTAACTGAGCATAACCAGCATGAAGCTGCGAAGTTGCATTTGACAGGGCATTGATATTTCCGTTTAATGATGCTAGCCCATCCTCTATTTGCTTCGCTCCTTGTGCTCCATTGTTTATTCCATTCGATAATTGATTTAAAGCTGTTCCTAATGCTGATACGCCATTTTTCGCTTCATTTGTTCCATCAATTAACTTTTGAACATTTGCAAGACTATTTGAGTCATTACTACCCATTTTATCTTTCGCATCAGTTAATCCTTCATTAATTTCTTTTATGCCACCATTTGCATCGCCTAAGCCTGTATTCAATTCTCCGGCTTGTTTATTTATATATAATTCTTTAATCTTATCTCCAGTTGGACGCGTCGGTGAATATACTTCTGAGACTCCTTTAACTTTCGAGATTTTATCAGTAAGTTCATCTAAAGTTTGTAAAGAAGTCGCCTCATCTAACTTTTTATCCGATTGAATGACTAACGTACTTGGTGAAGAAAAACCAGGCGGAAAATGCTCTTCTATTACGTTAATCCCCATTTTTGATTCATATTTATTATCCACTTCAAATAAATCATTGTAATTAAGCGTGTTAGAATATTTTAATACGAATGGAATCGATATCACGAATACGATAATTAAAGCGATAAATGGTCTTGCTACTGAATTTTTTGCAAAGAATCCCCATAAGCGACTATCCTCATGACCTTTAAATGTTTTAACTGGATAAAACATTCCTTTTCCTAAAAGCACCATGAAAAATGGATTTAAAGTAGTTAATACGAGTAGTAGTACTGCGACACCAATTGCTACCGCTGAAGTAGATTGATATAATTTAAAACTCGCTAAAGCAAGAGATGCAAAGCCAATTAGTACTGCTATCCCGCTATATAAAACGGTTTTACCTGCCGATTTAAACGTTTCTTTCGTAGCCAAAAATGCATTTTCTTGTTTACTTAATTCTTCTTTAAATCTCGTATATAATAAAATGTTATAGTCTGTTCCTACTCCAAACAGGACGACAACTACAAACACTTGCGTAAAGTTTGAAAACGGAAAATTAAATTGATCAACAAGATGGGCAATAATCCCCATTGAAATTAAATACGAAACACCAACTGTAAGAAGAGAAATAATCGGAACAACTGGTGAACGGAATACAATGATTAATACTACAAGAATGAAAATGATCGAAATAACTTCTGTCTTTTTCACGCCCTCTTGAGAGGATGTAAGAAAATCACCCGCTATTAAATCACTTCCTGTTAAGTACGTTGTAACTCCTTTCGTTTGTACTTTTTCATGAAGATTATTTACAATTTTTGGTATTTTACCATGTTTTTTATCTACCGATATTTGCGTTAAAATAGTCGTATTATCTTTAGAAACTAATTGTTTCTCCAGTTCTTTATTATCTAAATGTGAAACGACTTCCTTAATTCCTAATTGCTCTTTTTCATTTTGCAGGGCATTGATCGTTTTCGTTATTTCCTCTTTTTGCTCATTTGTTAAAGCCTTCTTACTTCCACTATTAAAGACAGCTATAATTTCATACTTTTCAGCCCCTTCTTTATCCATCTCCTTTATCATCTTGTCAGCAATACTGCTTTGTTCTGTATTAGGAATCGTGATTTGCCCTTTTTCCTTCACTAACTGATCCATATTAGGCATCGTTACGATCATTGCAATAGTAATAACTATCCATAATAGAAGAGATAAACTTCTCCAACTTTTTAGCTTGCTCATTTGAATCATCTCCTGTTATTAGAGTTTCATGGTGCATAGAGAATGAATATTCATTCCCTGTTTTTGAAAATATCATTTCGGAATGAACGTTCATTCCTATTATCCTATTAAATTATTTTTCAATTCTATTAAATCACTCCCTGCGGAATGAATATTCATTCCATTAATTGTACAGATATATCATCTCCTGTAATCGTTTTTTATATTTATTTAGGAATGAATGTTCATTCCTGTCCTTATAAAGCTATAGAATCAAATGATTCTAATAGCATTCCAAGAGCTTTCTTCCAATTCTTTTACTAATTCTTTTGAGTATTCTAACTGCCCTGTCGCCATTACTTTTATTAATTTTTCAAGTGGTTGATATACAATAATAATTAAAGCAATTATAGGCAATGGACGAAGAAAACCTTTTTCGATTCCATCTTCAATAATATTCATAAAGAAGCCTATAAAATCGTCAAATATTTTCTTACTCTGTTCATCAAGAAAATAACTATCACAGTGCGAATTTGTAAAAAGAAAAGCATCCACATTGTTTCTCGCAAATTCAAATAAACGGTTATACGTATGACTAAACTGTTCTCGAATATTTGCTTCAACAGGAAAATCAGTTTTTATTGTTTCAGATAGCTGTAGCATGCTTTTTGAAAATAATGAGTTAACGAGTGCCTCTTTATTTTCAAAATAGCGATAAATAGTACCAGCGCCGACATTTGCTTTTTCAGCGATCATCGGAATTGTCGTACCATCGTAACCACGCTCTGCGAAAAGTTTTATAGCAGCATCAAAAATATCCTCTTGCTTATTTTTAGCCATTTTTCTCACCTCAATTTTCAGGAATGAAAATTCATTCCGTTTATAATTATAAATTACATGGATTAAAAGTCAAGTGGTTAACATTCATAATGCTTCATTAAAAGCAGCAATGTACTATGACTAATTATAGTACATTGCCATTTAAACATTAGTATGCCGCACAAAGCTTTACAAAATTAAAAGAAATCATAAATAAACGGCTTACGCACCGGCACTACATTCTCAAATGCACGTATCTCCTCTTCGCTACCGCTTATTAAGTCTATTTCATTTAATTCTAGCGGTCGCTTGTAACCAAACATAATAGTAGATAACGCATTAATATCGATTTGAATTCCATTTTCTTTTGCTGTTTCTTCTTTAACGATTGTTATTTCATTATTTTTAAGTTGAACCGTTACGTTATTCCACGGTGCAAATGAATCTGTAATATGTAAAATTACTTCTTGCTCTTCGTTGTTCCAGTTCCATTCATATTGTTTGAAAAACTGTTCTACATCTACAATTCTTCCCATGAAATATGGAGTTACTTCTGCTTTTACTCGTGGTTCTTGTAATGTGTAAAGAAGTGGTTCTGTCTCACTTAGTATCATTTCTAGATCTTTAATCATAGAATCATGTTGGCAGATGAAGTTCCAAAGACCAATTCTTGCTTCATTATGTAATGGGACAAATTCTTCTACTTTCATTTTAGAATTCTCTATTTTGTATAAAATGTAACCAGCCGCCGTTTTATTTTCATCATAGTAAACTGCCAATGTTAAATCATGATACACCGCTTGTATCCACCATTTACGTCCGCGAACTAACATACCAGAAAATCGTTCTGCAAATGTTTCATATAGATTCTCTACTTCTTCTGGATGATTATCTTTACTAAAACGTTTCACTGTACCATTCACTTGTTTTTTAATTATTAAATCGCTCTTTGTCATCTGACATACGATTCGATTCGCACAAAGTTCCCAGCCGTATTTACGATAAAATGAAACGGCAAATGGATGTAACATCGATACACTATATCCATCTCTTTTCATAGTTTGCAGTGAATGCTGAAGTAACTCTTTTACATATCCACTTCTTCTATATTCCGGATACGTCGCTACCCCCGCAACGCCGCCCATTTTAAACTTTTCTTTTCCTATGTAAATATGAAAAGGAATTAAGTGCAACTTTGCAGCTAACTCTTCTCCTTCCATAATACCGTATATTTGATGGCTTTCCTTCATTCTTGCAATTTTCTGCTCTATCCATTCTTCATTTGCTTTATATTGAAAAGCATATTCTGATAAACGTAATGCCTCTCTAAACTTATCTTCTTTTAATTGTATAACGTTCATATATTTCTCCTCCATTCCTAGTTTGAATTATATCATAATTCAAACTATTATAGTTCGGTAAGTGAAATTACGAGGATGTTTCAACAAAAGATATCGATTTAGAACCAATCTAACATAAAGGCTCTTTTCAACTGCTTTCTATTGGCGGCATAAGAATATTAAAAGCCTTGCGTTCTCTTGGGTTTGCGAAGCTAAGAGGTACCATTGAAAGTGATGAAACTTATGACAACGGCAACATTACGGGCATAAAAAAAACCAGTTGATTGAGAGAAACTGGTTCAATAAAGGTTTTATATTGGATATTCATTCAACCAAATTAATGCTTGTTCATAATCATCGAAAAATTTTACGGATTCTTTTGTATTGGATTGTTGTAAATAATTCATTATCTCCCCTTCTTCAAGGAGAAACGCAATTGCCTTACTGTGATTCAWAATGGTTTCATTAAAGAACTTATCTTTCCATGCTTTTTGAACAGAAAAATGATCTGGCGTGTATCCTTTTCTATCCACCAACAATTTGTATTTCCGACCCTCGGAAATGAATTGCTGACAAACCTGCTCGAAGCCATTAAACCATTCATAAACATCAGCTGTATTAATCTTGCCAATTAGATGGGTAACAATTAAATCCCCTGAAACTGTTGTGCTGATATTCTGTTTACTCAACTTGGAACCATCTCCCTTAGTTACAATTATGCGTAAAAATCTCATAAAATCAATAAGGATAAAATTCTTACGCAATAAAGCAACATTATTTACGAAAAAAGCCAACATAAAAAAGCAGATACATTGCATATCTGCTTCTCATCACTTTATTTAGCTAACGTTTGCAGTTCTTCAAAAAATGTAGGATACGATACACCTACTGCTTCTGCATCTTCAATCGTTGTTTCTCCTTCAGCTATACAGCCGGCAATCGCAAGCATCATTCCAATGCGGTGATCACCGTGACTATGTACTGTAGTTCCTTTTAGCTTACATTTACCGTAAATAATCATTCCGTCGTCGGTCGCTTCAATACGAGCTCCTAGTTTCGTTAGTTCAGCAACGACTGTATCAATACGGTTCGTTTCTTTTACTTTTAATTCGTGTGCATCTTTAATGACTGTAATTCCTTCTGCTTGTGTTGCTGCTAAAGCGATTACTGGAATTTCATCGATTAATCTTGGGATTATATCTCCGCCAATTTCGATTCCTTTTAGTGAAGACGTTTCGATTGTAATGTTTGCAGCTGGTTCAGATGCCCCTTCGTTAATTGACTCTACAGTAAATGTAGCACCCATTTTCTCTAAAACATCTATAATACCTGTACGTGTTGGGTTCATTCCTACATTTTGTAATACTAGTTTACTATTTGGGATAATTGCACCTGCTACTAAGAAAAATGCCGCTGATGATACGTCACCTGGCACTTGAACATCTGTTGCGGTTAACTTCTGTCCTCCTGCTAGTTTCACTGTTTTCCCCACGCGAGTTACTGTAACGCCAAACGCCTCAAGCATTCTTTCTGTATGATCGCGGGAAATATGAGGTTCGGTAACAGCTGTTACACCTTCTGCGCGAAGGCCTGCAAGTAAAATAGCTGATTTCACTTGCGCACTTGCTACCGGTGAAGTATATTCAATCGCCTTTAAATTCCCGCCTCGTATTGTGAGCGGCGTAAACGTTCCTTCTTTTCGGCCATCAATTTTTGCACCCATTTGCTTTAGTGGATTTGTTACACGTTGCATCGGTCTCTTCGCAATTGAAGCATCACCTTGCACGCAAGAAAAGAATGGTGTGTTTGCAAGTATTCCTGACATTAATCGAATCGTTGTACCAGAATTACCAACATCTAATACAGCTTTTGGCTCTTGTAAACCTTCTAATCCTGTTCCAATTACCATAACTTCGTCTCTATTTTGTGTAATCTCTACTCCCATTTCTTTAAAACAAGAAATAGTACTTAAACAATCCGCACCAGGAAGAAATCCTTTAATTGTTGTTTTACCTTCCGCGATTGCGCCAAACATGACAGCGCGATGGGAAATTGATTTATCTCCAGGGATTGTAATTGTGCCATTCAATCCGTTATTTACAGTTTGTACTCTTTTTTCTTTCACGTTGTCACCCTCCTCATTAAATTGTTTCATACGTTTGGTATTCTTCTTTTCCGAGCGCAATTTTTGCCTGCGTTCGATCCTCTTCTCTTTGGAAACTAATTCGTAAAACTCCGAGCAATCCTTCTCGCGCTTCTAATATTTGCAAGTTCGTAATACTAATTTCTTCTTCTGCTAGAATGCTTGTGATATGGGCTAATGCCCCTACTTTATCTAAAACGTCGACGTATAAGTCGTGATAGGCAGGAATCGCCCCTCTTTTTCGAACTGGTAAAGAGTCACGATATTCTTTCGCATCTGCAAAATAACTTTGTATTTCTCCTGCATCTCCTTTAGAAACCGTCTTATATAGCTCTTCCATTTCTGAAATCCATTCTTCTAATAGTTCCAATAAATGCCCGCGATTTTGCTTTACGATATCACTCCACATTTTCGGACTACTTGATGCAATACGTGTTATATCTTTAAATCCGCCTGCCGCTAGTTGATGAATAAGCGGATTATCACCAGCATGTTTCTCAACTTGTTTTACTAATCCTGCTGCAATTAGATGCGGAAAATGGCTAACAATTCCTGTTATATAATCATGTTCTTTTGTATTTAATACAAGAAAATGAGAGCCTGTTCCTTTTAACCATTCTTTTAGCTCGTCTACTTGATCCGCCTGCACGTGATTCATTGGCGTTAAAATGTAAAATGCGTTTTCAAAAAGGTGTGCCTTTGCACTTTCAACTCCTGTTTTGTGAGAACCTGCCATCGGATGACCGCCGATAAATGAAACTTTCTTTGTTAATAAAGCTTCCGCTTCATTCATGATTGTCCCTTTCGTACTTCCTACATCGGTAACAATGACATCTTCTCGTAAATGAAATGATGCAAGTTTGTGTAACAACTTTTTCGTTTCTTCAACTGGAGAGGCAAATACAATTAAATTTGCCTCCTCACATGCACGCTGTAAATCTACTGCTACTTCATCAACTACGTGCAATTCTTTCGCGCGTTCTACTTGTTCTTTAAATATGTCATAACCGATAATCGTTACATCGTGCTCTTTTTTAATCGCTAATGCAAGTGAGCCTCCTATTAATCCAGTACCGATTAATACTACCTTTTTACACATTTGCCTCATCTCGAGACTTACCTTTTTTATTTTCAAAGTGTTGTTTTAACACTGAGATCACTCCTTCATTTTGTTCCCTAGTTCCGATTGTAATACGGACACCATTTGGGAACGGACGAATAATAAACCCTGCATGCGCACAAGCTTCATAAATTTCCCCAGCATCATCTACCGGCAAGAAGATAAAGTTCGTTTGCGACGGATAAAATGGAATTTCACTTTCCGTACAAAAACTCTCGTATTGTTGTAATCCCTCTGTATTAACACGTACAATTTCTTCAATAAATGCTTCATCGTTAAAAGCAATCGTCGCTGCTTTTTGCGCTAATGAAGATACGTTAAATGGCAAACGTACGACATTTAATTTCTCGATTAACTCTTCCTGTCCAATCGCATAACCAACGCGGAAAGAAGCTAATCCGTACGCTTTAGAAAACGTTCTAAGTACAAGAATGTTGTTATGTTTTTCTAGAAGCGGTAATGTCTCAGGGAAATCTTTTGCTGTTACGTATTCATAGTACGCTTCATCAATGACAATTAACGTATTTTCACTAATGCTTTCAATGAATTGAGTCAATTTTCGCTCATTCACATATGTGCCTGTCGGATTGTTCGGATTACAAATCCATACGATTTTTGTATGTTCATCAACTGCTGAAGAAATTTCATCTAGATCATATACACCGTTCTTTAAAGCAATTTCTTTCACTTCACAGCCTTCAATAATTGCATGATGACGGTACTGAGGGAATGTCGCGCCGGCAGTTACGATATTATCTCCTTTACAGAGCACTGCACGACTTATAATTTGAATGACTTCATCAAGTCCACTACCACAAAGCACTTGTTCCATTTGCACTTGTAATTTCTCTGCAATTGTTTGACGGAGTACTTCAGCACCTCCGTCAGGATATAAAGCATGTTCCTGCCACGATTTTTGTAATTCTCCTAAAACACGAGGTGAACAGCCAAATGGATTTTCATTTGATGCTAACTTAACAAATGAATGATTCCCGTATACTTCTTTCATTTGCTCTGGTGATTTACCTGGTTTATACGGTTGTAATGATGATAGTTGATCTTTTACTCGCATGTTAAATCCACCTTTTCATTAAAATTCTTTTGCGTATTTGTTATGTTGCGAAATATTTTGTTTTAGTAATTCCATGCGATCTTTTCCGAATTGCTCGACTAGTGCACCGGCAAGTTCCCATGCAACGACAGCTTCAGCTACAACACCTGCTGCTGGTACTGCACAGCTATCAGATCTCTCAATACTCGCTTGGAACGCTTCTTTCGTATCAATATCTACGCTTGCTAACGGTTTATATAATGTAGGAATTGGCTTCATTACGCCTCTTACGACAATTGGCATACCTGTTGTCATACCGCCTTCTAAACCGCCGGCATTATTCGTATTTCTCGTGTATCCTTTTTCTTCATCCCATAAAATTTCATCGTGCACTTTACTTCCCGGCTGTCTTGCCGCTTCAAAACCAATTCCGATCTCAGCACCTTTAAACGCATTCACGCTCATAATAGCACCGGCAAGTTTTGCATCTAATTTGCGGTCGTAATGAACGTAGCTACCCACTCCAATTGGCATTCCTTCTGCAACGACTTCGACAATACCGCCTATAGAATCTCCGCTACTTTTCGCATCATCAATCGCATTCATCATCTCTTGTTCTACTTCTTTATCTAAACATCGAACTGGTGAATTTTCAGTTATCGTTTGAATTTCTTCAATTGGTAAGTTTGAAATACGCTTCGCTTGTACCCCACCAATTTCAAGAACATGTCCTGCGATTTCCACGCCTAATTCTTTCAAAATTTGTTTCGCAACTGCACCAGCAGCAACACGAACTGTCGTTTCTCTTGCAGAAGAGCGCTCTAATACGTTTCTTATATCACGATGGCCGTATTTAATTGCCCCGTTTAAATCCGCATGTCCTGGACGTGGTTTCGTTATAGTACGTTTCATTTCTTTACTTTCTTGCTCCGAAATTGGTTCAGCACCCATTACTTTCGTCCAATGTTTGAAATCATCATTTTTTACGATTAACGTAATTGGTGAACCAAGTGTCATTCCGTGACGTACACCACTTGCAATTTCAACTGTATCTGTTTCAATTTGCATGCGTCTTCCGCGCCCATGCCCTTTTTGTCTTCTTAATAATTCTTTATTAATATGTTCCGCTGTTAATGTTAAACCTGCTGGTACACCTTCTAAAATAACTGTTAACTGCGGCCCATGTGATTCTCCAGCTGTAATATATCTCATTTCTCTTGCCCCTTTACTATTTTTTTGTACAAAAAAGTCCCTACTGAGCGCTCAGTAGGGACGATGTTTATCGCGGTACCACCCTAGTTGTAGACTTCTTTCGTCTACCTCTCTTCTTCTTTAACGATCGTTTGACCGTCTTTCTCTCCAAAAGTTGGCGGGAAAGATGCTCCAAGGCTGTAATTCATGCTTACCTTTGTACTGATTCACACCGGCCATCAGCTCTCTTTAACAGTGAGATAAGCACTACTGTTTCCTCTTCAGTGCATTTATGATATGGAATTAAGATAATTTATTTTTGAAACCTTTTAACTCATCCATGAATCTATGGAATTCTGGAATATCCATTTGTTGCGCAGAATCTGATAACGCAACTGCTGGGTCTGGATGAACTTCAGCCATTACTGCATCTGCTCCAATAGCAAGTGCCGCTTTCGCTGTTGGTAATAATAGATCTCTACGTCCTGTTGAATGTGTTACGTCAACGATAACTGGTAAATGTGTTTCTTTCTTTAAAATCGGTACTGCTGAAATATCTAATGTGTTACGTGTCGCTCTTTCGTATGTGCGAATACCACGCTCACATAGAATAATTTGGTCGTTTCCTTGTGCAATAATGTATTCCGCTGCATTAATGAACTCATCAATTGTTGCTGCTAATCCACGTTTTAGTAATACTGGCTTATTAACCTTACCTACAGCTCGTAGTAAATCGAAGTTTTGCATGTTACGTGCTCCAACTTGAATTACATCAACGTATTCTAGCGCCATTTCTACGTCATTCGGATTTAAAATTTCACTAATAATCGCTAAGTCGAACTCATCTGCTACTTGTCGTAAAATTTGTAAACCTTCTACTCCTAAACCTTGGAAATCGTATGGAGATGTTCTCGGTTTGAAAGCACCGCCGCGCATTAATTTAAGTCCTTGATCTTTCATCGCTTGCCCTACTTGGCGAACTTGCTCTAAACTTTCTACCGCACAAGGTCCCATGATGAACGTTTGTGTTCCGTTTCCAATCAATTCACCTTTAACATTAACAATTGTATTTTCTTTTTTCTTTTTACGTGAAACTAGTAATGCTTTACGGTTATCATCTTCTTGTAATTCTAAGCTTGCTTTGAAAATCGTTTTGAAAATATGTTGAATCGTTGACGTTTCGAATGGTCCTTCGTTATGCTCTGCAAGCATATCAAGTACTTCACGCTCACGTACTGGGTCAAAACGTTTCGTACCTTGTACTTGCTTTTGTTCCCCAATTTTTTGAACGATTTCACCGCGTTTGTTTAATAAGTGTAATAGTTGTAAGTTAATTTCATCTACCTGTTTACGTAATTGATCTAATTCATGATTTGCCATTTGGAAATCCTCCTCTAATGTTTTAAAAGTATAGTAAGAGAATGAAAAATTCTCTATTTTCTGAACTGATAAATTATACAAATTTAAAGTGGAATCGATACCTCTTCTTATTTTAAACTAATA
Organism: Bacillus sp. P4_E1; assembly: GCF_056401715.1. NCBI lineage: Bacteria > Bacillati > Bacillota > Bacilli > Caryophanales > Bacillaceae > Bacillus > Bacillus sp. P4_E1. The sequence goes on along the minus strand of NZ_JBFUIV010000007.1, from coordinate 124,348 downwards.
ATTACCATAAAGACACTAACTACTGGTTAATAAGCCACTTTTTTGTACAAAAAAGCCCTACTGATTCAATCAGTAGGGACGATATTTATCGCGGTACCACCCTAGTTGTAGACTTATTTCGCCTACCTCTCTTCATTGTTAACGATCATCTGACCGTCTTTCCCTTCATAAAGACAATAACTATCTTTACTACGAAAAAGATGCTCCAGGACTGTAATTCGCTCTTGTTTTTGTACTGGTTCGCACCAACCACCAGCTCTCTGTTACAGGGAAACAACAACTACTTCTTTTCCTTTCAACGCGTGACTATTTTATTTTCAAGTTGGACCACTAAAATACAAAAAGTCCCTACTGAATAAATCAGTAGGGACGATATTTATCGCGGTACCACCCTAGTTGTAGACTAACTTTCCGTCTACCTCTCTTCACTGTTAACGATCAATTGACCGCTTTTCCTTCATAAAGACAATACTATCTTTACTACGAAAAAGATGCTCCAAGACTGTAATTCATGATTATCCCTGTACTGGTTCACACCAACCACCAGCTCTCTGTTACAGTAAGACTAACCACTACTGTGATCTCTTCATTGCACTTTGTTTATTCAAATGTTTTTGAAATTGAATAAGTATGATTCGTATTATAGAACGCTTTTCAAAACACTGTCAATAACTTTTTATATATTTTTTTAAAATTCCACTTCCGCCCTATGATTCCTCTTGTAAATTCTCCGTTACGATTCCGATGCGAATTATTTCATTTTCTATTAAATTTAATACATGTCTTTCTACTTCATACCTGGTTAATAGTTCTTTTATTTGTATGATCTCACTTTCAAGTAAATCGGCTTCTTGACACGTCTGCAGTAAAGTAAAAAACACATTTGCATACAATTCTTTATACGCTTTCATACGCTCTTTCTTTTCAAGTATCTCTATAAACAACTGTTTCATTTCTTCTTGATTAGATTGTCCTTCCACACCTTGAAATTTACTAGAAATAATATTTAATCCTTTTTCTAAAACCTCATCCATGCATAAAACAATACGTAAAAGCATCATATATTCTCTCGTTGTTATTACGCCCATTTTCGGACGTTCTCTTAAAAACACACTAAGCCACGCTGTCCAAAATTTTTGTTGTTCCTTACCACTTAACGTTTTTACGTAGTAGCATAAATACTGCATAAACTTAATTTTATTCTCTTCGTTTTCTTGCATCAAAAGTGGATATAACCAATCTGTTTTTTGCTCCCAATATAATACGCATTTAATAAATACAAAGCTAAGCCATTTTAAAAATGCTTCTCTCGTATATGGATGTAGTGCATCTAAATGTTCTACTGCATACCTAATATATCGTCTTATTTCTGTAAACAAAGGTAGATTAATTTGCGTATAACATAATCCCGCCCACGCATATTTCGTAAGCTCACTTTCTTTCTTTAAATCTAAGTAAGGTAATACATTTTTCCGACACCATTGCTTCTCAATATGGTATAAAAACGTAATATCTGCTGTTAAACGCGCAAACATGAAATTCGTTCTTTCCGAAGTAACCCTTACCTGCTCCTCAAATAAAAATAAATATTCATACACGTTGCGATCGTATAAATGATCATATGCTAGCAGTTTTAGTAATACAGCGGTCATCTTCCCAACAGGATGCTGTATAGATTCATTGTAAAACTCTTGTTTTCCAATCTTAAAATCCGATTCCCCTCTCATAACTTGTGGAAGTACAGAAAAAGCAAAGCGTTTTACAATCCTTATACTATTTTCATCTAACTCTTCTAATCGATTACTAATTTCATATAGAAAACTACTAATTAACCAATGAAAAGCAGTATTTCTAATAAATTTCTGCAATAACGGAATGATTTTTTGAATTTGTTCATTCGCCAAATTCCTATTATTTCGCCATTCTCTAATACACACAAACCATACTTCATTACTAATTTCGTGCACGCCTACTAGTTGATAAGCAAACGAAATACTCCACTCTACATTCAATTTACACGCTTTTGATAACATCTCTGAAAAATGGCGTTGTTCAAAAACACCGTCTCTTGAAAATTGCCGAACTTGCTCCATTATTTCATCGTCTTTCAGCTGCAGTAATCCATCAGCTGTTACATTGCATGTAATACGTTGTTCATTTGCCTCTTTCTTTGGAACACTGTATAGATCTGAAGAAAAATGGGGGTGTTTCTGTTTCATTAGCTCGTATCCTTCCGCCGTACACTTACTATTCGAATCACACGTGAATAGTAAGTCTAATACAAGACAAGCATCAAACGCCCTCTCTTCTGCAAGATACTCTAATACATGTTGAATTACTTCTTCTTTCGTTTCCTCTAAAGCATCTGCGTAATAATTCTTTAAAAGTTGAAACACTTCATGTTTACATGTGAAATCTAACAGAACATCTACATGTAACAACCACTTCAGTTTGTCATCCGCTGTAACGAATACATTATTAATCATTGCTTCAATTGCAATTCGCTTTTGAAGTACACTATCAGTTTCTATCATTTCTGTAATATAATGATTTGCTTTTTTTTCATTGTTTTCACATAAATATGTAAGACACTCTTTTACAATTTGAATTAAAAATGTAAAATCATTTTGCTGTAACTCCTGCTCTGAAATTTCTCTATCTCTTCTTTTCAGTGCATTTTGTCTTAATGACAATAGTTGTATCTTTTCTAACCCCGTAACCATAATCGGATTTGCGTAGTAAGCGATATGTGGTCTCATTTTCTCTTTCCAAATTCGCTCCACATGAGAAAAAATAGGCATCGGTATACGACTCGATTCCTCGAGTTCAATCGACTCTTGCGTATCATTTCCCCATCTTCTTACACGCTTCAATTTAAGTTTCCCATCTAAAATAAACGTTAATAGCAACAAGCCAATTTCTTTATGCTCAGGGAAAGAACATTTTTGCAATAAATATGTGATTATTTCAATAGAGCTACTATCTTTCTCTGCTGTTTCTAATAAAAGCAATGTCCATCTTGCAAACAACAAAGGGTCCATCGTTTCTTTCGTTTCGTTTAAGTAAGTACAAATTGTTCGCCACCATAATGGGGATATTTTAGAATGATTTTTAAAAATCAATTGAAATAGTTCTTTTTGATGACTAAATAGAAATTGCTCCACCAACCATTCCGCAAGCAATTCATCTACTTCATCATAATTTGCTGTAAGTAGAAATAAATTTCTTAGTTTCCCTTCTGCTTCAAGCCATTCCACCCATTCATAATCACGAGCAAATTCAACGAAGTACCGAACGGTTTCAATTTTTTTTATTGACTGTTTTATATAGGATAATTGCTCCTGCTCTACTGATGGAGGAACGGTTACAATATCACGAATACGCATTCTTTTCGTAATATAATTATCCCCCATTAATTCCGCCCACCGCTTCACCGCTTTCACAAGCGCCTGATGATTATTTGCTTTATTCGGATACACAATCGGTCTTATCCCTAAATGCTCCCAATGATATGTATTATCACCTTGTGCGACGAAAGCATAACGCCTTGTACTCGGTGGTAAGCCTGTTGCTAAATATTTCATTACAGGATCATTATGACTATACCCAACGAATAAAACAGTGTAATTTGAGAATAAATCAACTAAAAATCGTCTCGCCCATCCTTCTGTTAAGTAAGCCCTTCCAAAATCACCATCCGTTAAAATTAAAGCTTCTTTCTCTTGTTCTACATTCCCATGTATGTAAGCCAACCCTTTAAACGCTCTCCCTGTCGGTAAAGCAGGTGCATAATAAATATTCAGCTCTCTATTCATTTCTGTAATTACAGACGTAAAATGTTGATCAAAGTTTGTCGTTACAATTCGAACATCCGTATCTAACGGAAACAGCCTTGGAATCGCATAGTGTAATGGATTTGGTTTTGATTTTTCTATATTAACGAGGTCTCTTGCAACTTGATGCACATCTTTCGTTTTCGCAATTTTACCGAGATAATAATCGTGGGGTTCTGTCATCTCACGCCTTTCGACATATAAAGCTTTCGAAATTTCATCAACTAAATCATCGAAATTCGGTAAGTTTGATTTCCCCTTCATAGAAACTCCTGCTCCAACGAATAATACTAACTTACCTTGTTCAAGGTGATCGATTAACTCATCTGGAATTTCTACTTCTGAAGTTATCCACATCCCGGATTCCCCCTTACCTAAAAATGTCATACGCTCTCATTTCACTATAACATTTTTTAATTGTTTTTTTAATATTTAGATAAAATTTCAGCATGATAAAGTTTTATATAAATTAAACCGTTCCAATGTATGAACTCCTGAATTTATTGTAAAACTATGTATAAATGGGAGGTGTAAATATTGAGTGATATTACTGTAATACTTATCAAATTTATATCATGCATCATCGCTTTTAGTATCGGACTAGCTCTATTTTTCCCAGCAACGCTCGTCCAAATCATTTCTTTTAGTCTCTTCGTCACAATCGTTTCTTATATGTTTGTTGATAAAATTATTTTAAATCGAATTGGCAATTCCGCTGCCATTATGACGGATTTCTTACTTACGTATTTAAGTGTTTGGATTTTCGGTAATATTTTATTAGACAACTACATGCAAATTGCATGGGGCAGTATCCTTTCTGCCATCGTCTTTACATTATCTGAAGTAATCGTCCATCGCTTTTCTAATTCCCACACAAGGCACAGCAATGATAACATTCGAATTAATCGCCGGTTTGCATATGGCACGGAGTTTGCTGAAGAACAGAATGTGTTGGATAAAGATAAGAAGAAATAAAGCCATAATTACTGGTGCAAAAAAGTAGCTGTCTCATCAGTCGAATTTTTGACGATGTGGCGCTCCTTTTTGTTTTATGTACTATCAATACGGTGAATGAAATTATATCAACGATTTTGGAAATATATCTATCGTAACTCTAATTATATCAACGGTTCGACAAGAAATATCGATTTATCGACAACGTTTGATAGCCTATCTTCAAATAAAAAAGCTGCCCCCTTAAGAGACAGCAACTTCTGTAATTACGCTTTTACTTTTAAATCTTTTAACGTAATAACATCTGCAAATGATCTAAACACAACATTATGATGTTTTACAATATCTTCAGCGCGTAATACATCTGTGTCAAATGTGCTATGTGCATCACTTACTAATGTTACTTTATACCCTTCACTAAACGCTCTTCGCGTTGTCGTATCAACACAGTACTCTGTTTGCATTCCTGAAATAATAACATGCTCAATCCCTTTTCCTTGTAACACTTCGTTTAAGTTTGTCTTATGGAATGAGTCTGGAGTCGTCTTTTCAACGACAAGCTCCCCTTCTCGCGGAGCAATCGCCGCATGCACTTTCCAGCCATCTGTACCTTTTTCTAACGGATGATCTTTTGGCCCGTTATGTTGTACATAAATAACCGGAATACCATTTGAACGACATTCCCCAATGAGCTCTTGCAACGTTTCTAAAAACTTTTCCCCATTATGTACTGGGATTCCTGCTGTATACATACCCGCTTGCACATCAATAACTAGTAATGCCTTTTTCATTTCACACAGCTCCCTTTATTTTTATAAGCCCCTGCATATTTATTATAATTGTTTATATTCTACCATCCAACAATCTTCTAATTTCCCCTCATGCAGTTCATGTTTCTTTAGTATCTTCACCTTTTTAAATCCGCACTTTTCATAACAGCTTATCGCACGTTCATTATTTACTTTAGGATCCATTGCAATTGCTTCTGCACCCACTTCTTTCATAATGTATGTAATTGCTGCTTGAACGAGTTTTGTTCCAATTCCCTTTCCCCAAAAGAGTGGTTCACCGATAAATTGGTCCATGCCCCATACATTTTGTGATTCTTCATATCCATATAACGCTTTCCATTCAAAATCAACTGGATACATTTGAATGTAACCAATTGGAACGGCATCAAATTCTATTAAACATCTTTTTTCATGACCGTTTGGATGATGTATAAAATGATCAAGCACCTTTTCTACAGATTGCGGATTATCTCGTCCTTCGTAATACTGCAGGACTTCTGGATCTGTTAACCATTTAGAGATGATAGATGCATCTTCTTCTATTACATATCTAACCGATAAATTATTGTTTTGAAACAACATGTAGCACCTCGTTGCTAGTATTTTATAAACTGCTAAACTTTATTTTACATCATCATCTTTCTTATTTAATTACCTCTACTCCCCCCATGTATGGACGCAATACTTCTGGGATTATAACTGAGCCGTCTTCTTGTTGGTAGTTCTCTAAAATTGCTGCTACTGTACGCCCTATAGCTAACCCAGAACCATTTAATGTGTGCACAAATTCTGGTTTTGCACCTGGTGTACGACGGAAACGTATGCTTGCACGACGCGCTTGGAAATCTTCACAGTTTGAGCAAGAAGATATTTCACGATATCCCCCATAACTTGGTAACCAAACTTCAATGTCATATGTTTTCGCAGCTGGAAATGCTATATCAGCTGTACATAATACGATAACTCGATAAGGTAATCGTAACAATTGTAGTACCCTTTCGGCATTCGCAGTTAATTTTTCTAACTCATCGTATGATTCTTCTGGCTTGGTATACTTAACCATTTCAACTTTGCTAAATTGGTGCTGGCGAATAAGCCCTCTCGTGTCACGTCCTGCACTACCAGCTTCAGAACGGAAACATGGCGTATGAGCAGTAAAATTAATAGGTAATTCTGCACCATTTAATATTTCGTCACGATAATAGTTCGCTAATGGTACTTCCGCCGTTGGAATTAAAGAGTAATCTGTATCTTTTAATGTAAATACATCTTCTTTAAATTTTGGGAATTGTCCTGTTCCTATTAAACTATCGCTATTTACGATAAACGGTGGAATTACTTCCGTGTATCCATGTTCTTCAACATGTAAATCTAGCATAAAGTTAGCTACCGCTCGCTCTAAACGTGCTCCCAAGCCATTGTAATATACGAAGCGGCTTCCTGTTACTTTTGCTGCTCGTTCAAAATCTAGTAACCCTAATTTTTCAGCAACTTCCCAATGTGGTTTTGCTTCAAATGAAAATTCGTTTATTTCTCCCCACTTACGTAATTCAACATTATCGTCTTCTGATGCTCCAATAGGCACTGTTTCATTAGGTATATTTGGTAATGACAATAATATAGAATTCAATTTCTCTTCTACATTACGTAACTCATCATCTAACGTTTTAATACTTTCTCCTACTTCACGCATTTCACTAATAAGTTCATTTGCATCTTGTTTTTCACGCTTTAACTTCGCAATACGCTCAGATACTCCATTACGTTTACTTTTTAATTCTTCTACTTCTACTAACAGTTCACGACGATTTTGATCTAATTCTTCAAATGTATCCAATTCAAGAAACTCTCCACCGCGATTAATCAATTTTTTCTTTACTTCTTCAAAATTAGCACGTAATACTTTTACATCTAACATGTCTTATCTCTCCTTTAATAAGTGACTAATGTCATCTTCTTCGTTCACGTTAAGCTTTTAAGATAGGGAATTTCACTAAAAAAACACAAAAAACTCCCGTCCCTATAAAAGGGACGAGAGTTAACCCGCGTTGCCACCCTAGTTGAAAGCATAGAATATAAAAGCTTTCCACTTAAAAAATTAACGGTTTTTAACCGGAAACGATTACTAACTTCACATTGAAGGGTTCCACATTTCGCTCAAGGACGGATTCACAAGCGTTTTCTATCGGTTTACACCACCCACCGACTCTCTAAAAGAAAAGATACTTGTTACTATTTCCTTTCATAGCTTTTAAACAATATAAATTTTAATTATCATTACTTTACAATAATTCTGTTTATTTTTCAAGAAAATATTGTATCTTTAAAATAAAGTGTTCCTATAATCAAACCACAAATAAACTGGAGGTTATTTACGATGTCTCATATCACTTTGAAAGCAATAGCTTCTATAAACTGGCGAGAAACGCTTATTAAAACAATTTTCAATGTAACAAAGCAAAAAACTAAAACAATTTGGAGATGAGAATTTGAAATCAACATTAATTATTCTTCGAGGAAACTCCGCAAGTGGCAAAACAACAATCGCAAAAGAACTGCAAGAGCATTTCGGGCAAGGGACACTACTAGTCTCTCAAGATGCCGTACGTAGAGATATGTTAAAAGTGCACGACACAATGGGTAACTTATCTCATGATTTACTATTTGAAATTACGAAGTATGGAAAAGGAAAATGTAAATTTGTTATTTTAGAAGGTATTCTAAACAGCGGTAGATATGGAGATATGTTAAAAGAATTAATACATTATTTTGACGACGACGCACATACATATTACTTCGATTTATCACTAGAGGAAACCATTAGACGACATAATACAAGAGAAAAACGACATGAGTTTGGTGAGGATTTATTAAGTAAATGGTATAACCCTCACGATACAATTGAAGTTGATAAAGAAACTATTTTTACAGATGATTTCATTCAAAAAGACATCTTTCATGCGATTCTTAATGATGTGACACATCAAAAATAAGACTGACTTTTTATGTCAGTCTTATTCTTTTATATTCCTTGTATTTCAGTTTTCATAACGGAACAATCTTTACATAAGTAATAATATATATTCATCTCACCGAACAGAAAATCAACTACTGAAATAAGTTCCCGTTCTTCAAGATCTTGTGTAATTGTAGCAACATATTTCATCTCTTTCGAACAAGTTGGACATCCTAAATCTTCTGGAACATCACCATATAAAGGCGCTCCTAACAATCTACATATATATTCCGAACCGAATAAGTCAAAAGCTTCCCAGTAACTATCTTCATCAGTAGGTATATCTTCATTTTTCATATTCGTTAGCTTTACATTAGTTTTTGGAAGATTGACCGGTAGCTTATACTCAGCTTCCATAATCCACTCTTCCGTATTGTCTTGTTTTATTATTTGTACGGCTTTGCCCCCATTACTTAATTGAAAATATTGCGGCTCCCACACCATCGCACAATTCAAGCAAGAGATGAATGGTAATACAATCAATTCAGCATTTTTAAGTTCAGCAAGTTTCTCATCTTTCAAATCAAAACAAAAAATTTGATGCATTTTCTCACCGCATAACTTACACAATGGTAATTCACAATCTTGACCACCGAAATAATGATTATATGAATCTTTCCCTTCCATTACTCTATATCCTTTTATTCCATCCCAATGTTCGCCATATAATTCCATTGTCATTTTTAATCCTCGCTTCATTTAAATCTGATCCACTTTATTATAAGAAAATAAACATTACAAGTCGTCATCTTCCTGAATAGTTTCTATAATAAAACCTTTTAAATTTGGGGCTATTTCTTCAATTTCAGCATCTTCGTGATACCAAATATATATTTCATCATCCATTATTCCGTTATTTATTTTAAAACACAATTTATCCCCTGAACCATCGTCACCAATTATAATAAGATCTTCAGGCATATGCTCATCGCTCAACTCAACGTTTTGTCTAACTATATCATCCCAAGTTTTCACTAAATTTCTATTATCTTTAATAGGATATAGTATCCATTCTCCTATTTCGGCGTTATTAACTAATTTAAAAAGATCCCTATATTGTGCTGGAAAAATAGCACCTAACTTTTCTTCGGTTTCTTTTATATGTAATTCAAATACTCCTTGTTTCTTTGTTTCAATATATCCTCTTACTTTTTTCATGAAATACACCTGTCCTTTAAACTTAATTACAATATTGTAATTCAAAATATAATTGCCAATAAACCGCAACTTCATCACTTTCAGCCTGATTACTCCAACAATTATGTTATATAAAAATGCTATGTAAATGATTTAATCGGTTTTATTTGTATATTTCATTATACGTTAACTCTTCATTGCCATCATACTAGTATTCTGTATTTCCCGATAAATTTCAGTTCCACACCAAACCACAAACTCACTTAAATAAAAATTAAAACTCAGCTCGTTCTTAATATATTTGTATTTTATAGACATAATACAAGTTTCATGTTTAATTTAAGTTTTGGTGCAGATTTAGCAACACATCCCTTAAAAATCCTATGTCAGATCAACAAAGTTTTCCAATGAATTACACTAACTCAAAAACAAAAGCCAGTCTCAATATTAGAGAACTGACTTCTATTTGGATAACTATAATTATTATAAAACTTTTACTTTAACAGTTTGCCTTCCCCAGTTCATAGCTTTACTTTTTGAACCCATTAAAACATCAATACGATTTCCTTTAATAGCACTACCAGTATCACCAGCAATAGCTTCTCCATAACCTTCTACCCATACTTTAGATCCTAATGGGATTACCTTCGGATCTACTGCAATAATTCTCATATTAGGATTTGCCGTTAAATCATGACCCATCGCAGTTAAAACGCGTCCACCGTATGTACCATTTTCACTTGGATCAGCAGTATATGCTGTCGCTACTACCGTTAATTCACGTTTAGCAGACTGTATGTTATTTTTAGATACTTCTTGTGTCTTTGTTGCTTCTTTTGCTTTCGCTTCTTCTTTCGCTTTTTCTACTTCTCGTGCTTTTGCTTCTTCCTTAGCCTTTGCTATTTCCTGCGCTTTTGCTTTTGCTTCTTCTTTTGCTTTTTCTATTTCTCGTGCTTTTGCTTCTTCCTTAGCTTTTGCTATTTCTTGTGCTTTTGCTTCTTCCTTTTCTTTTTCCAGTTCTCGTGCTTTTGCTTCTTCCTTAGCTTTTGCTATTTCTTGCGCTCTTGCTTCTTCCTTAGCTTTTTCCATTTCTCGTACTTTTGCTTCTTCCTTAGTCCTTGCTATTTCTTGCGCTTTCGCTTCTTCTTTTACTTTTTCTATTTCTTGTACTTTTGCTTCTTCCTTGGTCTTTGCTATTTCTTCTGCTTTCATTTCTTCCTTAACTTTTACTCTCTCTGTTACTTTCGCTTCTTCTTTAGGCTTTRCTATTTCTTCTGCTTTCGTTTCTTCCTTAACTTTTACTCTCTCTGTTACTTTCGCTTCTTCTTTAGGCTTTACTATTTCTTCTGCTTTCGTTTCTTTCTGCTCTTTTGTTGTTTCTTTCGCTTTTGCTATTTCTTGTACTTTTGCTTCTTTCTGCGTTTTTACTTCTTCCTTTGCTTTAACTGCTTTTTGTACTTTCGCTACTCGCTTCGTTTTCTCTTCAGCTTTCTTTTCAATTGGTGCTGTACTTGATAGGAAAGAAACATTTGCATAGGCTGTTTTTCCTTTATACTCAAATTGCAGCCATCCATCTTTTACTTGATGTGTTGATTCAATTACATCATCTTGTTTCAGTCTGCCAAGAATTTCTGATTCTGTGTTTGCTTCAGTACGTACATTTAATAGGTTTGCTGTTACATGATAAATATCTTTTGTATACTCCGAACTTACAAACAATTCTTTACCATTTAAATCAATTTTTGACCATCCTTCTTCAGTATGTATGACCTTTAACTTTTGTCCTTCTTTTACTTTTTCGACAACTTTTGATTCCGTAGTTGGCTTTTCACGTACGTTAAGTACATCCGCTGTTACGATAGTTTCTGCAATAGCAGATGTGGTAAAAGCCCCCAATCCAAGAACTGTTGCTGTTGCTGCGCCAATTATTTTTTTCATATTAGCCTCCATTGCGTTTTTTTGAGTTCTATGAAATCCTTCCATAAAATTAGGGAATTCCACAGAGTATCAAAACATTTGTAATAGTATATTAATACCACTTAATATACTGTTTTTAAAACTTTCCACTCCAATATTATCAAATTTTCATTTCTAATTCTATACATTATAAATCTACTTATCTTCTATAAACTCTTCATGACCTTCTACTTCACACTAGATAGTTGTCGCAATTCCTGCCAAAAATAAACTTACAATTGCTAAAAATGGCGTTCCAGCTATTGCACCTCTTAAGTGAAACTTATAGTCTTTATATCCTTTCATTCCCTCAGTACTAGGAATAACAACAAACCTCGGAGTAATCCAGCAAAATATAAGCCAATCGATTATTAATAAATCTACTAAATTGAAAATCATTACAATCCCAAAAGTATGTAAATAGGCTTCAATATACAATAATTTCCCATGGTGATGTAGTATATATGTAGAAACTAAAGGCGTTCCGAAGAGAATAATATTGTAAATAATTCCGAAATAAAACGTTTGTTTTTTTTCATTTATCGATTTTGGCAAAACTACTTTTTGAATATCTTTCGGATAATCATTTAACCAAAGGCGAGGATTATAATATGTAGACCCTAATATCATAATAGACAGTATAAAAGACATGGAAATACCGGCAATCACCATTTGTTCAAATTGCCCCACAAATGTCCCTCCTTATTTGAAATTTTGACGTACGTAATTCACTTAATTAGACATTGTATGCATGTTATGACTTAAAAATTATCTAATACCATTAATAAAATTTTTTCATTACAATCCGCTTTTTCCTAACGTCCATTCTTATTTCTTGCAATATGCATGCAAATTTAATAAAGTGAACATCTAATTAGTGTTGTTGAATTTCGCTAATTATTACAGAGTACATATTTTTTAATTTACATAAAGATAGGATTGGTGAAACGAATGAAAATCGAACATATAGCAATTTGGGTAAATGATTTAGAATTACTGCGTACTTTCTATACAAAGTATTTTAACGGTAAAGCAAACTCTTTATATCATAATGAAGCGAAACACTTTGAATCTTATTTTATTACGTTCGAATCTGGAGCGCGCCTTGAAATTATGCGTAAGAAAGGCATAGAAAACGAGCCTAACCTTAATATTACTGGTTATGCACATATGGCATTCTCAGTTGGAAGTGAAGAACGTGTAAATGAACTAACAAAAACGTTAAAAGAAGCTGGTTCTCCTTTATTAAATGGACCACGTTTCACTGGAGATGGCTATTACGAAAGTGTAATTAGTGATCCGGAAGGCAATCAAATAGAAATCACTATTTAACTATCGTTTATCTTTTCTGAAGAACTAATAAAAATTCGTTTGGAGGAACCCTATGCATAAACTACATTTCAAAAAATTTGAAGCAACAGATTTTAATCCATATTTCCAGCTCGTATCAAATGAAAGAGTGATGGCACAAATTACAGAGCGTGCTATTCCGCTAGAAGAGGCACAAAACGACTATGAAAAATTGTTAAGGCGCAATGAAAAGCATAAACTGTTTGGGTCTTATAAAGTTTATGACAGTGCAACAAATGAATTTATCGGCCTTGGACATGTAACAGTGAATGAAGATCATGTAAAAGAAGCTGAAATTGGGTATATGATTTTGCCAGAGCACTGGGGAAAAAGATATGGTAGTTATATTGCAAGAGAATTAATTGAAATAGCGAAGCAGACAGATGTAAGCGTACTAAAGGCAATTATCGATCCGAGCAATACCCCCTCTCGGAAGATTTTACTAAACGTTGGTTTTACATCTGAAAAAGTTTGCGAGATTGATGGATTACCTGGGGAGATTTTGAGTACATATATTTAAATATATAAAAAAGCAATGCTACATTTGAACTAACCGTAGCGTTGCCTTTATCTTTTTTTATTATAAAAGTCCCATTTTCACCTTAATACGAACTAAATCACTATTTCTTTATCTCGTCTACTACACTTTGAACTAAAGAGATAAGAGCTTTCTTTGTATCCTCATCTGTTACTTTTGCATCATCACTAAATTTAGTTCGCACAGATGGGATTAATAACGAGCCATTTTGAACGACAATTGTATCTAGCATACCTAGTGTAAGTAATAAAGATTCATGGGCTTTATCCCCTCCCGCAATTGATGGTGAAGCTGTTATAATAGCCACTGGCTTTTTATAAAGTTCCGCTGATGAAACAAGCCATTCTAATGCATTCTTCAAAACTCCTGGAATACTTTTTGCGTACTCTGGTGTACAAATAATAAGTGCATGTGCTTCACTTAATGTCTTTCGAAATTCTTCAACAACAATCGGTGCTTCAACTCGATCTACATCCGGATTAAAATGAGGTAGTTCCCCTATCCCATTATAAATAGTGTAATCTATACCTTCTGGAATAAATGCTGCTAAAGTTTTTAATATGTTTGTGTTGGATGATCCTTCCCTAATACTTCCTGAAATCGCTATGATTTTTTTGTGTATACTCATATGATCCCCTCCTACAAACATCATACTTATGCAGCCAGAGAAAAATCAAAAATATTGAACTATTTAACAAGCTATACATTCATCAATTTTGACATCTTGCTTTTGATTCCCTAATAAAAATACTACTGTCTATAAATATCTTTACTTGTTAATTTATAAATAACTCGAAAGGCTTCTTGGTCTCCAGACTCCATTTTATTCAGCCATTCTTTTAATTCTACTTCATCCAAAATTACGTTACCCTCTCATGATCTTTCACACTATATTCGCCCGTTTCTCACAAAAGGTTCATTTTACATAAAAATTTATTTATTACAATAAAGACATACTGTATATTTTACAGAAAGGAGGATTCGTATAATGAACAAAGAAGACAAACTTTATGCTGAAAATGTATTAAAACATCTCTTCATAGGAGCACAAGTTGATGGATTGCAATTTGGTATTTCTCCAGCAACTATAAAGATTCATTTTACAAATTTTGAAGCTGCAGTTGATTATGATGGGCAATTATATGTCAACATCGAATCGAAATGGTTTTTATTTATTAATCCACCAGAAAAGTACCCTTCTAATGAGGAGGAATTTGACGATTATACTGAGGAGGAAGAATATAAGAGAATTTTTGAAGTAAAAAGACAAAAAGTTACAAACATACAACTTGCTAATGAATCTCCGCATTTATTTATAACATTTGAGAACGGGCAAATCATGTTTGTAAATGGGTTTCATGGCTATTATGAATGCTGGCAAGCTGGGGTCCAATTTGATGATTGGCTTGTAGTTGCTGCACCTGGGAATGAAATCGCTACTTGGACTCCCGATGAATTTACTAATAAATAAGCCGTCAGAAATCACAATAGAAAAAGTATATCTTGCACAAGGGGAAACAGATTTACGTAAATCAATTGATGGACTAGCGACTGTTGTAAAAGAAGAATTTGAAATTTAAAATCACCCCGTTTTAACAGGAAAAAGTGGCATTTTTACTATTTCTAATGTTCGCTAATGCTTATTGCGTGATTTGGTTCCATTGCTACACAAACCCCAATACCCACCCTTAGCTTGATGGGCATGTATAGTGCCCCCTATTAGCATCAACGAGAAGGAATAGACCTTGTAAAAAAACATTTATAATTCCACTGATACGCAGAAAAATAAAAAGAGAATAATTCAGAAATTCCCTATGAATCATTCTCTTTTTATTTTCATATTTTAACATGCTGGATATGCCTTAGAACCCAAATAACGTTCTTTTACAAGTTGACGATGATGAAGCTCATGACCAGCAATTATGTTTGCTAATGCAAGAACCGTGACTTCAGAATTGTTCGCAATTCCCCTTTGTAACCAAGCTTCTTTATCTAAACTTTTAAGCAAATGCATAGTAGATTGGCGAACAACTATTAAGTTCTCAAGAAGATCTTGCATAGATTGCTTATCAAAAGCTGCTCTAAGAACATACATATCATCGTTATATCCAGGAAGTTCTGCTGTCTCGCCTCTTGCTATGGAAAGCAATCGATACGCCATAATACGTTCAGTATCCGCAATATGACCGATTACTTCTTTGATACTCCATTTATTAGGAGCATATCTAAAATGTCCCTCACTATCAGAAATATCCTTCAACAAAAGATTCGTTTCCTTCATTTGTTGCTCTAGAATATGTATGATATCTCCATCTGGTATTAAGTTTATGTACGTTGAATAATACGGGTTATATTCATTTGCCTCTGGTCTCTTTTGCATGCTTATCATCCTTTTTATTTTATCCTTATATACAACTTATCATAAATTATTATCATATTAATCAAAAAAATTTAATTTTAAAACAAAATGTCCCCATCCTATAGGATTACATTAACAAAGCGGCTTATCCCCAAGCCCCCAACTAAACCATCTCCCATGCCCTTCCGTTTCCCCAACCGTTTCACAATATTCGTTTCCGTTAATATAATAATCAATATGAAGGTCCCGGTCCCACATGTTGTTATATAGGTGGAATACATCACGTTTTGCACCTATTTCTTTAATTTGTTTTTCTAGCTTATATTTTACATTTTCAGGTATTTGATTTGCGACGTGTGTATGGAAAATGCAGATTACAGCATCTTCCCTTATTTGATTTGCAATGGCTGGAAGAAGTGCTACACCGTCCCCTTCAATTAATTGTACTGATTTTTCTTTTACAAGCGTTGCTGCTTGATCGAATAGTTCAAGTCTTTCTTTATGTTCTGGCCAAATAAGCGCGCGTAACCATAAATAATCTTCTTCATCATTTAAATTATTCACATGTAAATCTAGTCCGATTCTTTCCATAACAGGTGGACTTTGTTTTAAAAAGGAGGGCTTCTTCTCCCCTTTTATTTCTGATTGTAAATGAACATTCGATTGTGTATTTCCATACACTTCTTCCGTTCCATATGAATAACGATATTGATCCCAAAATAGTTGTAATCCCGCACTTGTACCAATTTCTATTAACGCCAATGGCTTGTTCACTTTATTAAATATGTAACAGAAACTTGGATATAAATAGGCACATCGTCTTACTTCATTCGTTTGAACAAGTTTCGTTTGTAATAAAGAGATAACTTCTTCTCGATATACATGGCAAAAATCTTTAAATTGGTAAAAGGCATTTTCAAAATTTATATCAGCATTTTCAACTAAACTTTGATAATAGTTTTTTAAACTGTGCTCTTTTCCTTTTAACAATAAATAATGGACTGCACCTAATAATAAGTTTGGGACTGGTTGACCAGGTTGTGCGTAGGAAGCTAACGTAAGAACTTCCTCATCTTCAGAAATTTTTATTGATAAATATTCGTATAAGTCACTAGATCCTTTACATTCATTCACAGAAAAGTTTCGAAATAAGTTTGCGACTTGTTCTTTTGTAAGCATTGGTATCCCTCCTTAATTATTTTCAGAATAATCTTATCATTTATTTGTTATTTACTCTATTTTTTCAAATTAGATGTCACGAAAATAGAATTTTACTAGTTTCCAAAGATAAAACATAAAAATAGAAGTTTTTTTGACATAACATCAAACTGGAATTCTTCTCCAAATCCCGCTTTACTACTATGCTTTTTATCCTTATGACAGAAGAATTCTATGAAATAAAACGTTAAATAGTTTAAAATTATCAGATAACACTAGATATTTTAGTCTATTAATTATTATAATAGACTATGAGATGGTTATATAATTGAGACAAAAAAGGTAAGTACCTAGGTGGGGCCTAGGCGGTGTTTTCTTTTTACGGCTTAGATATAAAAAACACCTACTCTTTTTTGCCAATATAGGGGATGGAGAGATTATCATGAGCAACATGCAGCAAAAAACAGACGTTATCTTAATTGGCGCAGGAATTATGAGCGCAACGTTAGGATCATTACTTAAAGAATTGGCACCTGAATGGGAAATTAAAGTATTTGAAAAACTCGCTAATGCCGGAGAAGAAAGTTCTAACGAATGGAATAATGCTGGTACAGGACATTCTGCGCTATGTGAGCTTAACTATACATCCGAAAAATCTGACGGGTCTATAGATATTGGTAAAGCTGTAAAAGTAAATGAGCAATTTCAACTTTCAAGACAATTTTGGGCTTATCTTGTAAAAAGAAACTTAATTCGTAATCCACAAGATTTTATTATGCCACTACCTCATATGAGTTTGGTGCAAGGGGAAAAAAATGTAGAGTTTCTAAAAAAACGTTTTGAAGCGCTTTCAAAAAACGCTCTATTCCAAGGAATGGAATTTTCTGATGCACCTGACACATTAAAAAAATGGCTTCCACTCATTATGGAAGGTCGTAATTCTAATGAACCTATGGCTGCAACGAAGATTGACTCTGGAACAGATGTTAACTTCGGTGCGTTAACGCGCATGTTATTTGATTACTTAAAAACTAAAAATGTTGAGCTAAACTACAAACATAGTGTTGAAAATATTAAACGCACGAAGAATGGTTTGTGGGAAGTAAAAGTACATGATATGAATAGTGGCAAAATTGAACATCATACTGCGAAATTCGTCTTTATCGGCGGCGGTGGCGGTAGTCTACCTCTACTTCAAAAGACTGGTATTCCTGAGTCAAAACATATTGGAGGATTCCCAGTAAGTGGACTATTTATGGTATGTAAAAACCCAAAAGTTGTAGAGCAGCATCATGCAAAAGTATACGGAAAAGCTAAAGTTGGTGCTCCACCAATGTCTGTACCTCACCTTGATACGAGATATATAGACAATAAAAAAGCTTTACTGTTTGGACCATTTGCAGGCTTCTCACCTAAATTCTTAAAAACTGGCTCAAACCTTGATTTAATTGGTTCTGTAAAACCGAATAACGTCTTAACGATGTTAGCAGCCGGTGTAAAAGAAATGGGATTAACAAAATACTTAATCCAACAAGTTATGTTATCACACGAAAAGCGTATGGAAGAATTACGTGAGTTTATTCCGAACGCTAAAAGTGAAGATTGGGATACTGTCGTTGCTGGACAACGTGTGCAGGTAATTAAAGATACTGATGCAGGTGGTAAAGGAACACTTCAATTTGGTACAGAAGTTGTTAGTGCAAATGACGGATCAATCGCTGCGTTACTTGGTGCTTCTCCAGGTGCTTCTACTGCGGTTCACGTTATGCTTGAAGTATTAGAAAAATGCTTCCCAGAACGTATACTAGAATGGGAGCCAAAGATAAAAGAAATGGTCCCTTCTTACGGCGTGTCACTTACGGAAAATCCAAGACTGTTCCAAGAGCTTCATGCTTCAACAGGACGCACACTTGGGTTAAATGAAAAAGAAGCTGTTCACAATTAATGAATAGATTAAAAAAACGACATAATAAAAACGTCCGATATATTCGGACGTTTTTATTTTCTACTAGAAATTATACTTATCAATATTATCCTTCGTAAATACAACTCGTTCAGGTAATACGATAATACCATTTCCTTCTGCCTCATAGTCATACCCTTGAATAGAGTTCGGCTCTACTTTCACTTTTCCGATTCCTTTTACTTCAAAGCTATCCCCGACGTTTAACTTCTTCCCTTTTACAACAATTTCATTTGCAACATACGTTGCGAGGGCACCTTGTTGTTTAACATCCCATAAACCGAATTGTTGTACTGTTCCTCGTTTTACATAATCACGCATAACACTTGGTGTTGAAAATCCAGTTACGGCTACTTTTTTATCCATTTCCAAATTTCCAGCAGCTTACGCCATCGCTGGAAGTGCCGTTGCATCTGGACATATTAATGCGTTAATATCTGGATACCTTTTTAAAATAATCTCTCCTACTGATAAAGATTTTTGCGTATTATTTTCACCAGACTATTTATCCCGCATTAACGGGCAATAAGACTCCCACCTCAAAATTCGGCTGGAGCAAAGAAGTTAGGTGGGAGATCAACTGCCCGTAAACGCCCGATTGGTGAGGGCTAATAATCAGTGGGGATTAATACCCCCCCCCCCACTGATTAAAGTTTCACTTTATCGCTTCAACTGGAATAAACAAAATAACGAGCACATATGTTTAAGCAGTGGTCAATTGTTGAAAGGGATGAAGAGCATGTCACAGCTGAACTTTGAAGACAATTTGTTAACAAAAGTAGCTTGGTACTATTATAAAGATCAATTAACCCAGCAAGAAATTGCTTCACTTCTTCACATCTCAAGAAATAAAGTCGTTCGGTTGTTAGATAAAGCACGGACGGAAGGTGTCGTCACATTTCACGTAAAAGGTACTGGTTTGCACTGTTTAAGCATCGAACGTGATCTTATGAAAAAATTCCATCTAAAAGATGCTTTCGTTATTCCAACTCCAACTGAGGATTATGCATTTTCACTCGGAAAAGCTGCCGCACAATATTTAGAAACTCAGTTGCAACAAGGTGATTTACTTGGGATTGGCTGGGGAGAGACGATAAGTAAAATGCTAGAAAACATTCATTTTGATAGCTCTATGAGTCTTTCAATCGTTACTCTTACAGGAGGCGTAAATCACTATATTCCAAGAAATCAAAGCTATTTAAACTACATGCAAGGCGATCTTCATATTATTCCTACCCCTTTTCTAACATCTACAAACGAAATGACACAAATTATTCTATCTGAACCGAGCGTGAAAGATATGCTTCACGTCGCTTCACTCGCTCATACAGCAGTAGTTGGCATTGGCAGCTTATCTCAAGACGCCACAATTGTGAAAGAAGAAAAATTAACACTACGTGAAATGACTTATATACGTAGTCAACACGGGGCTGGAGATATTTTAGGGCAATTTTATAATACTGACGGAAAACAATTAGAACTTCCCCATCATAACCGTCTTATCGGCACACCACTCTCTGTTCTTCAAAATATGAAACATGTCGTTGGTGTAGCTGGCGGTACGGAAAAGATAGCTGCAATTTACGGCGCCTTAAAAGGAAAGTTCATTCATACATTAATTACCGATGAAGAAACTGCCCTCTCCTTATTAAGAAAGGAAGGTGACTCTTAATGTCTACTCTATTAGCTTACGACGCTGGTACAGGGAGCATTCGAGCAGTTCTTTTTGATTTAAACGGTAATCAACTTGCTGTTAGTCAAAAAGAATGGATTCATAAATCAGATAGTCGTTATCCCGGTTCTATGAATTTTGATGTGAAAGAAAACTGGAAACTCGTTCAAGAGTGTACGAAGGATGTTCTTCAAAAAAGTAATACGTCCCCCTCTTCTATTAAAGGTATTAGTGCAACGAGTATGCGTGAGGGCTTTGTTTTATACGATAAAAACGGGCAGGAAATATGGGCTTGTGCAAATGTTGATGGCCGCGCGTCAGCGGAAGTTAGTGAACTAAAACAAATTCGTTCCGAAATTGAAAAGGATTTATATAAAAAATCCGGTCAAACTTTTTCATTAGGTGCTTTACCTCGCTTACTTTGGATTAAAAAACATGAACCCGACGTGTACAGGAGCATTCATTCTTTCACGATGTTAAACGATTGGATTTTATATAAATTGTGCGGCGTACTACAAATTGATCCTTCAAACGGATGTACGTCCGGTATATTCGATTTACAAAATAGAGCTTGGGATAACTGGGTTGCTGAGCAATGCGGTCTTACTCTAGCCTTTTCTCCAAAAGTAAATGAAGCTGGTACAGTTATCGGGAATATCACAAAACGAAGTGCTGAGTTAACAGGATTACATGAAGGAACACCGGTCGTTGCTGGCGGCGGAGATGCACAAATGGCATCACTTGGAACTGGAGTTGTAAAGCCTGAACAAACATTTATATGCGGAGGCAGTTTTTGGCAACAAGAAGTAAATATAACAAAACCAGAAACTGATCCAAATGCGGCACTTCGCGTAAATTGCCATGTCGTTCCTAACCTATGGCAATACGAAACAATCGCTTTCTTCCCTGGCCTTGTTATGAGGTGGTTTCGAGATGCCTTTTGCCATGAAGAAAAACGGCTCGCTGAAAAACTCGGTGTAGATGCTTATGAATTACTAGAAGAACAAGCGAAAGAAGTTCCTGTAGGCTCACATGGCATAATCCCCACTTTTTCAAATGTAATGAATTATATTTCTTGGCGACATGCTGCACCATCCTTTTTAAATTTGAGCTTAGATGCTGATAAATGTGGGAAGAAAGAGATGTTTCGTGCAATTGAAGAGAATGCGGCCTTCGTTACACTTGGCAACTTGAAATTAATTGAAGCTCTCACTGGTAAATTCCCTTCTGAAGTAATCTTTGCTGGCGGTGCTGCTAAAGGAAAACTATGGCCACAAATTCTTTCAGACGTACTCGGAATTCCTGTGAAAGTACCAGTTGTAAAAGAAGCAGCAGCTTTAGGAACTGCAATTGCTGCTGGGGTTGGTGCTGGCATATATTCATCTATGGCAGCGACTGCCGAACAGTTTGTACAGTGGGAAAAAACATTTGAGCCAGTCACTGAAAATCATGAACTATATAAGGAATTCTATGAAACATGGAAAACTGTGTATAACAGTCAGCTCGCTTTAGCCGATAAAGGCCTCACCTCACATATGTGGATTGCACCCGGTGCTCTGTAACACATTACATAAAGTGAAACTTTAATCAGTGGGGGTTTTGTTCCTCCCCCACTGATTATTAGTTGAACCAATCGGGCGTTTACGGGCAGTCGACCTCCCCCTAACTTCTTTGCTCCAGCCAAATTTTGAGATGGGAGTTTTACTGCCCGTTAACGCGGGATAAAGGAGTGAAATGTATGTTAAAAGCGAATGAAAATGATTTCTCCTATCGCTTCGGTGATAACGGGCCTAAATATTTAATACAAGGTCCAAATATCGATCTTGGCCTAGTCGTGATTCAGCCTGGGCAAGAGTTTCAAAATCACTATCATACAACGTGCGAAGAAGTCTTCTATGCGTTAGAAGGCGAAATAGATTTCTATGTGAATAACGAGAGAGTTCCGATCAAACAAGGGGATGTCTTGCAAGTTCGACCTCATGAATCCCATTATCTTATTAACCATTCTGATAAGCCTTTTAAAGCTGTTTTTATAAAGTCACCACATTTACCAAATAAAGATACTGTACAAACTGAAAATCCAACATTAACGAAGGAGTGATTCCTAATGACTTGGGGATTTAAAAATCGATT
This sequence comes from Bacillus sp. P4_E1, assembly GCF_056401715.1. Lineage (NCBI taxonomy): Bacteria > Bacillati > Bacillota > Bacilli > Caryophanales > Bacillaceae > Bacillus > Bacillus sp. P4_E1. The sequence goes on along the minus strand of NZ_JBFUIV010000007.1, from coordinate 101,488 downwards.
AAACACAATTTTACCTGACGGCAGAGCGGTTATGTTAGCGATAGATCACGGCTACTTTTTAGGGCCAATTCACGGACTTGAACAACCGTTAGAAACAGTTAAAAACTTGCTTCCATATACTGATTCCCTCTTTTTAACACGAGGCGTATTAAGTTCCTGTATTCCTGAAAACTGCAACACACCGATGGTTATGCGTGTATCAGGCGGGGCAACTGTAGTCGGCAAAGATTTAGCGAATGAAACAATTGTTACACCTGTGAAAGAGGCAGTAAAACAAAACGCAATTGGCGTCGGCGTTTCTGTCTTTGTTGGATCAGACTATGAAACACAAACTGTTTCAAATCTCGCAAACGTAGTCTCTGAAGCTCACGATTACGGCCTGCCAGTACTCGGTATTACCGCCGTTGCGAAAGAACTACAAAAACGTGAAGCTCGCTTTCTAGCACTCGCCTCCCGCGTATGTGTTGAAATGGGAGCTGATATTATTAAAACGTACTACTGCGAAGGATTCGAAAAAATCACAAGCACATGCCCTGCTCCAGTCGTAATCGCGGGAGGACCGAAACTAGATTCAATCGAAGACGCATTAAACATTACGTACAATGCGCTGCAAGAAGGCGCAATCGGAGTAGACATGGGCCGAAACATATGGCAATCCGAACATCCAACTGCGATGATTCAAGCGATTCATGGCATTGTAAAAAATAGATTGAATGTGAAAGAGGCGCTGGAACTATATAATGATGTGAAAAATTAATGTAAAAAGATGGACTATTTATTATAACGGGTTCAGTTAAGAAGAGTAAAACTTGTTTTGACACTCAAACTACACAAGGAAAAGGATGGCAAGTGCCATCCTTTTTGACATACATTGAACTTTTACTGTTTTCAAGTTTCCTTCTTCGACTAACGAGCCAAAAATTTTAATCAACCTTTAACTTTATAGCTTTTGTAGCAATAAAAGTTTTAATATGCTTATCTAATATCCTTGTTCCACCAAAATCATCCTCGTAAAAACCCGTTATAACAAAACCAGCTTCAACTTGACCTTGGATTTGATCTTCTAGAGTATGTGCGTATTCTATTGTTTGATTTAAATTAATATAATCTTGAACTTCATCCTCTGGTAAATAATCCAATGTTGATGAAGGTATTGAATGTTTAACATCCAAAATACCTTTTTGTTCTTGGTTGTCATCAAAAATCCATAGTAAAGGATTTGTAAATCCAGAAATAAGAATACCTTTATTCTTTAAAACCCTTGAAATCTCATTCCATACAAGATGAACATCTTTTACAAACAAATTAGAAACAGGATTTACGACAATATCAAAATATTCATCTTCAAAATCACTAAGATCTGACATATCTCCTTGTACTGTTTTTAAAGTTAATCCATCCCGTTCCGCTACCATTTCATCTTGTTCCAATTGCTTCTTAGATATATCAGTAACTGTTACATCTGCTCCAGCAGCAGCCAGTACTGGTGCTTGTTGCCCTCCACCTGATGCTAAACAAAGTATCTTTAATCCCTCTAATGACTTTGGAAACCAATCTCTAGGAACTGATTTTTCTGTGGTGACTGTGATTTCCCATTCACCTGATTTACTTTTTTCAATAACCTCACTACTTACAGGTTGAGTGTATCTAGAACCTTCTTCAACCTTCTTATCCCATGCATTACTGTTTTGTTGTGTAATATCCATTATAATCATTCCTCCTAACTATCTAGTTGCATTTTAATTGTGACATTATTAACTATTTACACCCTTTTTCTATTAACCTGCCGATAGTTAATAAATAGTTTTCTATGTTTATTTTAACACATAAACATCCTATTTTTCTAAATATTTAAATTAATTGATTATATTGTAAAAAATGAGAATTGTTTCAGTTATAATAAAATATGAAAACAAAATAAAGGAAAAGAGGAATGATTATGCAACGAATGCCTTTTGAACGCCCTACTGATCATTATGATGAACGCTTATCTTCTATTGATGAAAAAATTTGCTCTTTATTAAAAGAACGGAAAGAACTTTCGAATGGGAATCCGGGTTTCCCACCAGATGAAGCCATTTCTAATTGGGCAAAGCAGAACGGGTTATATCCCGATTATTTAAATTCATTATTCTCATCTATGATGGACGAAGATGAGTTTAAACCTCGCGTCGAACCGACTAAGTTTAAAAAACATATACCCGTTTTAAAAACTTATGAACATAAAGAAACTGTGTATACTGTAACCTTTATTCGTCAATATTCTAACGCTAGTGTAATTAATTTATATAAGGAATGGGATCCAAAAAACAATACACTTAATGAGAATAATACACATAGCCTTGTTGAATTATCGATAAATGATACATACGATTGCTGGGCAGAAGGATGGACTGGAACAGATGGACATACAAGTTACCAATTCGTCATTTCTCCTGCTCTTCCTGATAACCCGTCTGGTATTAGCTTTTTATTTACAGAACGTAGTATGCCTTTTTCGGACAAGCATGAACGGCTTGAATTTGAAATTAAGTTAGATTAGATTAAAATAACGGACATATTATACGGTTAATATGTCCGTTATTTTTTGTTCTCTAGATTCACTAAAACCCACTCAATCACGATAATTGCCGAATGAATACGTTCCTTCGTATCCCCTAAGAACACTTTATTAAGCAAATCATCAAAATTAGTCGGTCTACTAGGTAATGCTTGAATATACCTTAAAGCAGATCCAGCTGGAGGTGTTGGTCTGTTATTAATAGCCCATATTCCCTCTAGCAATGTCCACATTGATGTGTGAACTATGTATGAAGCTTTTAACTCATCTTTTGCTTTCAAAGCAGCCTGAATTTTAATAAGCGAACTATGTAACCAATGAGAAATGCCTTTTACTTTATCACTAGAAACAGCATAATTTTCATAATTATGTTGAGCTATTTCCTTTAACCTTCTCAACTCACCGTTACTATCAAATAAAATTTCTCCTTCTAAAAAAGAGTATAATTCCATTGGATTATTTTTAAGGTTTAATTGAATTCTATTAAAATCTGCATACTTATATTCAATTAAAATACCTTCTCTCATTTCTGAATGAAAATCCTTCTTTTGTCCATTCTCTAAAAGAACATATACGTCTATATCGGATTCGGGGTATGCGTCACCTCTTGCGATAGATCCGATGAGCATTAACCCACTCACTTCATTCCTAGCGATATATTCATTTAGAATTTTATGTACTAACTCTTTATGGCTTTCATATGTAATAAATGAAAGATTTTCTAACATTTCTATCCTCCAAGTTATCGATCTATTCTTATAAGAATAGATCGATATTTCTCAGTTTCTAAAATAAGCAAACACCTTTTAAACGATATTGAATTATATTCTTTCTCATACATTTCCATTATACACACTGCTAATTTTACATACCGAGCTCTATTTTATTTTCACATACTTGTGAAATGCTTAGTCGCATTGCTTTCTATTAATTCTTTGTGCAATTGTGTGATCATCCTTTAGTTGCAGTAGATCCCATAAATTCCCGTATAAGTCCTTAAATACTGCAACAATTCCGTATGATTGCTCTTTCGGCTCTCTCACAAATTCTATTCCTCTTGAAATCATTTCATTATAATCTCTCCAAAAATCGTCAGTATTTAAGAAAAGAAATACTCTACCGCCTGATTGGTTACCAATAAAGGGCTCTTGCTCAGGTTTAGATGCCCTGGCTAGTAATATTGTTGTGCCGACTGAACCTGGAGGAGATACCACTACCCACCGTTTGTTTTCTTCTGGCTGATAAATATCTTCAACTAATGTGAAATTTAGTTTCTTTGTATAAAATTCTATTGCCTCATCATAGTCTTTTACTACTAATGCGATATGAACTATCGATTGAACCATTATTGTTCCTCCTAATCTTACTCACTGATCGAGTTTATATTATAACATTTCTAGTTTTAACTTATCCGTTAATTCTTCTTACATCACATGCGAATCATTCTCTTTATTCAATATAAATAACCATCTATCAGTAAGCAGATAGATGGTTATTTATTCGAAAGAATATAATTAAACAAATGTATTTTTACGACTGTTGATAAGCCGATTTCGATGATTTCACATAATAAACCCCGTGCTCAACCTTAATGATATGATCTGGTTTTGGCTTACCGCGGCCCGCTCTATGTCCAGCTAAGTGCTCTTCACTCGTTTCCCAGTTCTTCCATGCTTCTTCCGATTCCCACCGAATCATAACTACAACTTCTTCGTCTCCGCGTCTTACTTTTTTAACGAGAACACTTAAGTCGATGAATCCTTCAAATTTTTCAATAATGCCTTCTCCTGTGAAACGCTCTACAACTATATTAGATGTACCTTCTTTTACTGTAAATGTCTTCGTTTCGATAAACATATATTCCACTCCCTCTTTGTAATACGAATACTAGTATTCTTCTATTATAATTGATTATGATAATTGTTTTCAATTATAAAGTTTCAAATCTTTAGAATTATGCTGACTTCTCCTCAATCGCCTCATCTAAAAATTTGAAATACGGTAGCAATATCCCTATTAAAGAAGTGACACATATAATCAAACCAATGATAAAGTATAGTACTCTCACTCCCCACATTTCACTCAGTATGCCTCCTAATAACACCCCTAACGGCATAGCTGATCGTATGAAAAATAGTCGCACTGAAAATACTTTTCCTATCATATTGTTTGGGACTGTTTGTTGGCATATCGTCGTATTATGAACATTGAAAAATGAAATACAAATACCTGCAATTACTTCAATAATTACCGCAATTATAATACTGTGATTGAACCCTAAAGAAATGTATGTAAGGCCACCTATAAACAATCCTCCAAGCATAAGTATTCGCCGGCTTTTATATGTTACTTTTCCGACTAATATTGATCCAACTACATAGCCAAGTGGGAAACCTGCCATGAAGTAACCGTACTCCGCATATCCCGCTGACAGCTCATCTTTTATATAAGGTAGGTTTGTAACCATCGTTACCCCAACTCCAAATTGAACGAAAGTAAGAAATATACCGAGCCAAACGATTATTGGTTTTGTGAAAAAGTATGTAAAACCATGAAGAAACTGTTCTATCCACGTTTTTCGAATCTCTTGCTGTACCCTCTTTTCTTTTATGAAAAGCAATAATCCTCCGCTTATAAATAAACACATACATACGAAAGATAGCGTAAGTTCGATTCCAATAAATTTAATGACGATACCACCTATTACTGGCGCGAGAAACATCATAAGACGCGTCATTCCATCAATATACGCATTCGCGTCTTGAAGCTGCTCTTTACTTACAATGCTCGGTGTAATCGCTTGACTGGCGGGTGTATACAGCGGCGTAATGAGCCCTACTATAATTTGGACAACGTAAATGTGCCATACTTCTACACTGTTAGTAACTAGCATTACTAAAGGCAGTAAGAAAACAGAGGCCCGCATCCATTGCGAAAAAATCATAATCCACTTTCTGCTCCATTTATCAATATATGGCCCGCTTATAAGTTGTAGTATGAGCGACGGGATAAAATATAGTAACCACATGCTACTTAATGCTGTTTTTGATCCTGTTAATTCATAAACGAGAATTGAATTACATAACGTCCCGAAAGCCCCGCCTAATTCCGAAATTGCACTACCAATCCACATAAAAAAGAATGAACGATTTTTCAATACACTATTCACTATAGCTCACCAACTTTTCTATTAAATTCCTCCCTTTATGTACATTCTCGTTGTATATTATCTATTCAAAAATGCATCTAATTCTTTCGCTAAAGACTGCACTGCTTTCTTTCTCAATACATATTTTCCGTCTTGAATATCAACTAACTTTGCTGAACGTAACAATTTCAAATGATGATGTACTGTCGATTTTCCTAGTTGTAATCTTTCCGTTATTTCTTGCAGCGTACGCTCTTGTTCAAATAGTAGTTTTACAATACGAAGCCTTGCCTCGTCTCCGAGCGCCTTATGTTTATGAACTAAAAAATAACTCGGCTCATACGGATCTTCTGGATGTATACTTTCATTTGCGACTGGATAATGAAACACTTTCGTATCTTCAATATCAGCTTCTATGTTCCACGGTCTGTATGTAATTTGCGGGATAAGAAGTACGTGATGAACACTTGGCTCTGGCATATATGTAACGCCACCTGTTGCCCACTCTACAAACTCTTCCGGTTGCATCTTTTTATTCATTTCATTTTTCGCTTCATAATCTCGCTCTAGTATAGAAACAATTTTTTCTGCCTCTTTTTTAACAACACTGTCATACCACCCTGTCATAACGGCAATTAAATGCGTTTTTAGTTCACGCACATCGGCATGACATACAAACTCTATATACGTAGAGAAAAACTGATGATCATGTGTCAGTTCCTTTAGTTCGTGTATTACAGATGCTTCTCCGCTTGCGGCTAAACGTCTTTTTTCTTGATGGATTTCTCCTAAAAACGGTAAACACACATATTTAAAATCTACTTCCGATAACGAATTGATATTATGAATAAACTGAGTTAAATCCGTAAAATCTCCATCATACAGTAACTGTAGCAACGCTTTCCACGTATTATGCCTCTCGACAAATTGTAAATGTTCTATCATTTCATGAGGTAACGATTTTCTAATTTCTTCCCATTCACTTTGAGTCTTTTCAAGAGTATCGATTAACCTCTTATGAGTAATTGCCGCAATGCCAAGTGCACATTCGAAAAGTATCGAATACTTCATTTGAACGTTGTACGTTTCCCTCTTTCTACTCGTTACGTGAAAGACTTCCATTTTATCCCCTCCTTATTTGCTATGTATTAAATTCTATATTTATCGAATTATACCTTCTAATTTTTTATAATTTCAAAACTTTCTGAAACTTTATATTGCTACAAGTTTTTAAATTTAAGCTATAGTTAATTTTCCTGTTCAACTATGAGGCAGGTTTATTGAAGAGAAAGGAGAATTTATTACGTTTATAAAAATGATTTTGAAAGCATAAGTTTATTTCTGCAATTACTACAACGGCGCCGTATTGTTCTTTTAGAAACTTCCAAACATCAATCAGATGATAAGTAGGTACGTTTCTACCTAATTTATCTAACACTTATTGTTGGTCTATCTCATAGTTAAGGAGGCTATACGAATGGGTAAAAAAGAAATATTACAAAATGGGATCAAGCAAGTTTTTTACGAAGAAGAATGGTATCCACCGATATCAGAAGCGTTAAAGAATCTTACTGCTGCACAAGCATGTTGGCACCCAGAAGGAAAGGCCAGTAATACGATTTGGGAAAATGCAAACCATTTACTAACCTTTAAAGAGCGTTTACTTTCCCGCTTACATCAGGATGACACATTTGTTGCTCCACAAAATAATGATGACACGTTTGTCCAAGGTGGACCTAATGATGATGAAGCGTGGCAACAAATAGTGAAGCGAACGCTTCAAGTACATGATGCCTTACAATCTTCATTAACATCCCTTCAAGAAACAGAACTGGATCAACCAAGTCCTTCTCTACCAGTTTGGCAACAATATCTGAATATCCTATTGCATGATGCTTATCATACAGGTCAAATTATACAACTTCGTAAACTCCAAGGTTCATGGCCATCTCATCGTTCATATTTATAAGCAATGGTTAAAGATGATAGACAAGCATATGATTCTACATTTAGCAGAATAAGTACAAAAAAAGCAAATGAGATTCTAACTCTCATTTGCCTTTTTGCATGCTGGAGAAACGTCCTGCAATGATTTATTAAGCTTAATTAAAATTCAACAAAGAATGTTCAATGGATAAAGTAAAACTTTAATTAGGCATTTACGGGCCATTATCTCCCGCCTAACTTCCTCGCATTCGCCGCTTATCAATTCATCTGCGCATCGTTCAATATCCCAATTATTTCACTTAACATTTCTTCTGTAAAAGCACCTGCGCTAAAGTTCACTACTGCTCGTAATGGCATATAGTTCAGCATAGCGTCCATCATTTCAGATGCATCACTATCCCCTTCAGTCATACTACCAAACGGACTGTCTTTTAATGCTTTTTCCATAAGCCCTTTTGCGATTGGTGCTAAGATTGGGTCTGTAAATATGTCCCCAAGTAACGTATTACGATGCACTGGTTTTTGAGTTATAGTCGTTGATTGAACATACATGCTATCATGTAAAACGATCTCTTTTGAAGACTTTCCTACTAAAATCTCAAATTCACCTGTTTCAACATGCCAGTCCTTTAATTCAACATTATAATAAGCAAATGATCTTTTATTTAAAGTAAAGCTAACCGTTTTTTCTTCTCCCGGTTGCAATTCTACTTTTTCAAATCCTTTTAGCTCTTTTTCAGGACGAGTCATACTGCTTTCAACATCTTTTATATAAAGCTGAACAATTTCTTTCCCTGCTCTACTACCAGTATTTTTCACGTTAATACTGACAGAAACAGTCTCCGTATCCGTTATTTCTTTCTTATTTATTGAAAGATTACTATACTCAAAATTTGTATAGCTTAACCCAAAACCAAATGGGAACAACGGTTCAATATTTTTCGCATCGTAGTAACGGTATCCGACGAACACACCTTCTTTGTATTCCACTTTGTCCCCTTCACCAGGGAAGTTTAAGTAAGAAGGATTATCGCTTAACACTTTCGGGAATGTTTCCGCTAATTTCCCGCTTGGATTCGCATCACCAAATAATATATCGGCAATCGCCCCGCCTAATGCTTGGCCACCTAAATAGCCTTCAAGTATTCCTTTTACTTTACCTATCCATGGCATTTCAATTGGAGCACCGTTACTTAAAACTACAACGATATTACTTTGAACTTCAGCGATAGCCTCAATTAATTGCACATGATTTTCTGGCATTTGTAAATGTTTTCGATCAAAACCTTCAGATTCATAACGATCTGGAAGTCCAACAAAAAGGACCGCTGTATCTGCTCGCTCTGCTATTTTTTTCGCTTCATTAACCATGCTTTCATTTACATCATCACTGGCAATGTCATAGCCTTGGGCAAATAATATGTTCGTTTTTTCACCTGATACCGTTTCAATTTCTTCGAGAATACTTTCAAGATTTGTTGGATTGATATGGGAGCTTCCGCCACCTTGAAAACGTGGTTGCTTTGCAAATCCTCCAATTACTGCTACCGTTCCCTCTTTTTTCAGCGGAAGAATGGAAGCTTCATTTTGTAACATAACCATACTTTCACTTGCAACTTCTCTTGCAAGCTGATGATGCGCGTCCTTACTATACGCAGCGTTTTCTAATTGGTTATCATAAGCTTTAAAAATAATGTATAGAAGACGCTCTGCCGCTTGATCAAGCTTTTCTACAGATAGCTTACCACAGTTAACTGCGTCGACAATTTTCTTCTCACCAATTCCAAAGCTTGAAGGCATTTCTAACTCCAAACCGTTAGCTAAACTTGCAACACGCTCATTTACTGCACCCCAATCAGAAACGACAAAACCTTCAAATCCCCATTCATCTTTTAAAATATCATTTAATAAATAGTTATTTTCCGAAGCGTATTCACCATTTACCTTGTTGTATGCGCTCATTACTGTCCAAGGCTGTGCCTCCTTAATGACATATTCAAAGCTAGCAAGATAGATTTCACGCAATGTTCTTTCATCAACAATTGCATCTACAGACATTCTGCGATGCTCCTGATTATTAGCAGCGAAATGTTTTAATGACGTTCCAACCCCTTGACTTTGTACGCCTTTAACATGGTTTGCAGCCATTTGTGATGATAAATACGGGTCCTCTGAAAAATATTCAAAGTTTCTTCCGCATAGCGGCGAACGTTTAATATTTGCACCTGGTCCAAGGAGAACTCCTACATTTTCAGCCTGACATTCTTCTCCTAATGCAACTCCTACTTGTTTTATTAATTCTTTATTCCATGTACTAGCTAATCCTACTGCTGATGGGAAACAAGTCGATGGAATACTGTTATAAATCCCTAAGTGATCTGCTCCCTCTGCCTGTTTTCTAAGGCCGTGTGGTCCATCAGTTACCATAATTGAAGGAATTCCTAATCGCTCAATCCCTTTTGTATTCCAAAAGTCTAATCCAGAACATAGACTTGCCTTTTCTTCTAATGTCATTTGTGAAATGATTTTCTTAATATCCCTTTTCATGATAGCCCTCCTAAAAAATAATTAAGTAAACGCTTTCTTAATGTTATTATAGTTATTATTTTTTAGATATTATGGTATATTTTTTAGAATAATGGTAAAAATTTCAACTTATTATATTTATGGTTATACCGTACTCTCTTTCGCTCTTATTTTAAAACCTTTGCTTAGGAGAGGATTTTAACTTGTACATATATAGGCCAATGTTTAAAGAATAGAGGTTAAAATAATGAATTGCTCCAAACTTGAAGATTTATATTATATTTGTAAGTTGGTCTTTGACATACATAAAACACCTATCTTTTTCATTGATAACAAAGGGGATTTGGCATTTGAAATCTCGCCCCATTTTCAGCATAACCCATTGTATTCTTCAAAAGAGGTGTTACTTAATCAAGTATTTAGAGAAAATCCTCCCTATACTTTTCCAGTACTTGAAGAGACTGCCTTTCTTGAAAATTTTTTCTCAATTAACTTACGTTTAAACGATCAACTTAGCGGGAATATCCTCGTTGGACCAGTCCTTTATTCCAGGTTATCAGAAACTTCAATTAAAGGAATCGTTAATGATCTTCAACTAAAAATAGACAAAGAGGAAATGATTCGCTATTATCAATCTCTCCCTGTTTTAAGCAATTTGCAATTTTTAAATATAAGCATGGTTCTTTATTACATGCTGTATCAACAAAAATTAGACATTGCTGATATTTTGCAAAAAAATATACTGTTAAAAAAGGATGATTTTGAAATTGAACAGCCCGCTATACATATATCGGAGCAACGTCAAAGTACACTAACTCATATCGATCCACTAGTTGAAAGGAAAATATTTGAGTGTATTAAAGAAGGAAAAAAGGATGATTTAATTAAAAATCTAAGAAAATTACCTGAATCAGGAGATCTTGGGGTGTTGTCAAAAACAAGCCACCTGCGAAGCCAGAAAAATTCTGCCATCGCAGCAATTACACTTGCGACAAGGTCGGCTATAGATGGCGGACTATTCCCTGAAATTGCATATACCCTCAGTGATTTATTAATTCAAAAACTCGAAGAAATAAAAAAAAGTGAAGCCATTTCCCCATTTTTAGAGAATGCTTTACTTGAGTTCTCAGAACAAGTTAAAAACGGGAAAATGCAAAAACATTTAAAGCCTATAAACATATGTCAAAATTATATATTTACTCATCTTTACGAAGATATTACACTATCCCATCTAGCAGAAATAGTCGCATTAAATCCTAGTTATCTATCTTCCCTTTTCAAAAAAGAGGTTGGAATTTCATTAGGCGAATATATTCAGCGCGCTAAGATAGATGAGTCAAAAAGCTTAATGACCTATACAAAACATTCTATATCAGAAATCTCCACACTATTAAATTTCCATGACCAAAGTTATTTTACAAAGGTCTTTAAAAAACATACTGGTATTTCACCTAAACAATTTAAAAATGGATACAGTTATTAGTTTAGAAAATTTCATCATACTTCCAATAATTGTTGTCCTTCGTTCTACCAATAGATTTATTTTGTTGCTTTACATTATTAATACATATCCTTTATAAAGCGAAAAAACATTAATTTTTAGTACATAAATTGAAATAGACTAATCCCAAACATAATTTACATTCTTCATAACTTCTGATCATAATCCAAATTTGGAAGAATAGGGGCTTTTTTATATACAAATAATAAGCCTCAAGGAGTTGTTGACATGCATTTCATATTAAATATGTTAGGGATTTTCGTTGTAATATTAATCGTTTTCCTATGTTCGCCTAATAAAAGAAAAATAAAATGGAGACCCATCGTTATTCTAATAATATTGGAGCTTTTTATTACGTGGTTTATGTTAGGCACGAAATTGGGCAGTATTATCATTAATAAAATTGCGTCATTTTTCAGTTGGCTACTATCATGTGCGAATGAAGGAATTCGATTTGTATTTCCTTCAGCTATGGAAAATCAAACAGTTGATTTCTTCTTTAGCGCCTTACTTCCTATCATTTTTGTTATCACTTTCTTTGATATTCTTTCGTATTTTGGAATCTTAACTTGGATTATTGATAAAGTTGGTGCAATCATTTCAAAGATTTCTCGTTTACCAAAGTTAGAAAGCTTCTTTTCCATTCAAATGATGTTTTTAGGAAATACGGAAGCACTTGCAGTTGTTCGTGATCAATTATCTGTGTTAAAAGAAAATCGTTTGTTGACTTTTGGAATTATGAGTATGAGTAGCGTCAGCGGATCCATTCTTGGTGCTTATCTATCAATGGTTCCAGCAACATATATTTTCAGCGCTATTCCTTTAAACTGTATTAATGCATTAATCTTGGCTAATGTTTTAAATCCTGTAGAAGTTACTAAAGAAGAGGATGTTATTTATTCACCTTCAAAAAATGAAAAAAAAGATTTCTTTTCTACTATTTCAAACAGTATGTTAGTTGGGATGAATATGGTTATTGTTATTTTAGCGATGGTAATTGGCTATGTAGCATTAACAGCATGTTTAAATGGTATTTTAAGCTTTTTTGTAGCAGGGTTAACAATTCAAAAAATCTTCTCGATTATCTTTAGTCCCTTCGCTTTTTTACTCGGTTTATCAGGAAAAGATGCTATGTATGTAGCTGAATTAATGGGGATAAAAATAACAACGAATGAATTTGTTGCAATGATGGATTTAAAATCAAACCTAAAATCTTTACAACCACATACAATTGCAGTTGCAACTACATTTCTAGCTTCTTTTGCAAACTTTAGTACAGTAGGTATGATTTATGGAACATACAATTCTTTATTTGGTGGGGAAAAATCATCAATAATCGGTAAAAATGTTTGGAAGCTTCTTGTTAGCGGAATGGCTGTTTCCTTATTAAGTGCTATGCTTGTGGGGCTTTTTGTATGGTAAATGAATAATTGTAATAAGATGAAGACACTTAAACTGAATTGGGTGTCTTCATCTTATTACTTGTTCTTTTATAATTTTTATCTTCGAATTTGTCCATTTCCACGAATCACATATTTTGTGGAAGTTAATGCAGGAAGCCCCATTGGTCCCCTTACATGTAGTTTTTGCGTACTGATGCCAATTTCTGCGCCGAAGCCGAATTCAGATCCATCTGTAAAACGAGTCGATGCATTATGGTAGAGTGCTGCGGCATCAACAGATGTGAAAAACTTGCTGACATTTCCCTCGTTCTCTGTAATAATCGCTTCGGAATGCATGGATCCATACGTATTTATGTGATGAATCGCTTCTTCCGCAGATGAAACCACTTTGACTGCTAGCGTGAGAGATAAAAACTCTGTTTCCCAGTCTTCTTCTGAAGCTAATGCAATAGAAGAATCAATTGCCAATGCTTTATTATCACCACGTAGCTCCACGCCTCTTTCCTTCAAGGAAGAAAACAGCTCGCTACCAAATTGCTGCGCCCACTTCTCATGAAGAATAATCGTTTCAATTGCATTACATACAGATGGACGCTGCGTTTTTGCGTTTATAATAATATCAAATGCCATTTGTTTATCCGCTGTTTCATCAATGAAAATATGACAATTTCCCGCACCTGTTTCAAGTACTGGAACAGATGCTTCTCTCACTACAGTATCTATTAACTGCTTGCCGCCTCTTGGGATAAGAACATCTAAGTACTCATTCAATGTAAACAACTGCTTTGCACTATCTCGCGTTGTATCTTCTATGAGCTGTACACTTTCTGGAGGCAAGCTTGTTTGTTTGAGCGCTCGGTGAATAACGCTAACGATGGCTTTGTTAGAATTGATAGCAGAAGAACTACCACGTAATATGACTGCGTTTCCTGTTTTCAAACAAATTGTAGCAGCATCTACCGTTACATTCGGTCTTGCCTCGTAAATCATTCCGACAACACCAAGTGGTACACGCATTTCCTGAATAGATAATCCATTTGGTCGCTCCCATGCACTTACACATTCTCCAACAGGATCGCGTAATTCAATTAACTGCTTAATCCCCTCTGCCATATCAATAATACGCTGTTCATTGAGCATAAGACGATCAAGAAGAGAATCGGAAAATCCTTTTGCCTTCCCTTCTTCAATATCCCGTTTGTTTTCCTCTAAAATATAAGCTGTTTCTACTATCATCTGATCAGCAATCGCAGCAAGTGCTTCGTTTTTTTGATTTGTAGATTTAAGTACAAGTTCTCTAGCAATTTCTTTCGCCTTTTTCCCCTTTGCCACCACTTCATTCATTTTTATTTCCTCCTTTTAAAAAGTTAATAAGTAAAAATTCAAGACCCGTTTATCTCCACCAACTAATTGTTTCCCGCCTATGGAATTAAAGAATTTGAGCAGTGGACTCTGCCCTCGCTATTCTTAAAATGAAACCCAATGATCCCTATGGATGACTTCATAATTATGCCTTTCGCCTCTTGCTTGAATATCTTGGCTTTGCATACCTTTTAAATTCCTTAGTTCCTCTGCGCTATATGTGCATTGTCCTTTTCCTATTACGCGCCCTTGTTGCGTAATTACTTCCACAACTTCATCCACTTGGAAAAATCCAGACACACTAGTAACACCAGCAGGAAGTAAACTCTTTCCATGTTGAATGATGGCAGTGGCTGCCCCCGCATCTACTTCAATTTGTCCGCTAACAAGCGAATGCAAGGCGATCCATTGCTTGTTCATCTTAATCACTTTTTGAGGAGCATTCCCGATATATGTTCCATCACCTTTGCCCTTCATAACATCTAAAAACTTCTCCTGTCCACATCCCGTTCCGATAAATACACTCACTCCAAGAGATAGTGCCGTCTTTGCAGCATCGATTTTTGATTTCATACCGCCAGTCCCAAGTTTTGAGCCAGCATCTCCTGCAAGAGAAGCAATTTCTTCCGTTACCTCAGGAAGGAAATGATATTTTTTCGCATCCGCATTTTTCTGAGGATTTTGGTCATATAAACCGTTCACATCGGTAAAAATCATGAGCATATCTGCCGAAACAAGTCCGCTTACTAAAGCTGACAGCATATCATTATCACCGAACGTCAGCTCTTCTAAAGAAATGGAATCATTTTCATTGATTATTGGAAGAGCGGAACGGTTTAGTAGCTCTCCTAAAGTAGCGTAAGCGTTACTGTATTGTTCTTTTCTAGAAAAATCACTTCTCGTTAGTAAAAGTTGTGCAGTAACGATACCATATTTACGGAATTCCTCCGTGTATGCCTGCATTAATAAACTTTGTCCGACAGCAGCAGCAGCCTGTTTCCCTTTAATTGTAACAGGTCTACTAGAATACCCTAGAGCAGAAAAACCTGCAGCGACTGCCCCGGATGTAATTAGTAAAACTTCATGCCCTTCCTCTTTCAATCGTGCCAATGCAGCAACGTGATCTGAAAGTTGTTCTTTAGAGATGCCTCCGTGACTATCTGCCAAGGAACTACTCCCAATCTTTACAACAATTCGTTGTTTTTTCACTTTTGTATCCCCCAAGTCTAAAATCAAAATTTTTTATAAATTTCACTTCTATTCATACAGCTTACAGCGGCTTCTATTCTTATCAGTGCTGCACCTAGCCTATTAAAGAGCAAAATAAAAATGACCGCTTCGCCCTTAATAAAATAAAAAGGACGAAACGGTCATTGTTCCGCGGTACCACCTTAATTGATATACATAGATATCCACTTGGCGCCTATAACGCAGGCGTACGCCTAAACTTTCATTTAAGACTCGGGGATAGGTTCGATACATTCTATACGAGGAATCTTTCAGCCGGTGAATTCCACTCTCTTTCGTAAGAAGACATATGTACTATTTCCCTTCAACGATTTTCCATTTGATTTTTTATATTATGCTATATATTTCGTTTTTGTGTCAAGAGGTATTTTGCAAAATGAATAGAGCGATAAGCTTTAAGTATGAAATTATGTACACACTTATGAATATCACCATATCTAGAAAAAGTTGATATAACTATACCTATTCTCCAACATGCTTTTAAACGTTACCAAATAGTAAATAACATAAAATATTAAATAATTGAGAATGCACTTGTTTAGTACAGAATAAAATTGATTTCTTTATTTTTTGTATTGCAAAAAATAACGTATTCTCTTAGAATGTTTCTTTATATTGCACTTGGATGTTATTGTTATTTTAGAATAATAATTTGAAACCGATATAATTTATGATAAAAGGAGCCAGATTGAGTTATTATGGATAAACAAATTGGATTCATCGGATGCGGAAATATGGGAATGGCTATGATTGGCGGGATGATAAACAAAAATATAGTGTCTTCAAATAAAATCATTTGTTCAGATTTAAACACTACGAATTTAAAAAATGCTAGTGAAAAATATGGGCTAACTACAACAACTGACAACAATGAAGTAGCTAAAAATGCTGATATTTTAATTTTATCAATTAAACCAGACCTATACGCATCAATAATTAACGAAATAAAAGAAGTGATAAAAAACGATGTTATCGTCGTAACGATCGCTGCAGGGAAAAGCATTAAAAGTACTGAAGATGCTTTTGATAAAAAGTTGAAGGTTGTACGAGTAATGCCTAATACACCTGCTCTTGTTGGAGAAGGAATGTCTGCGCTATGTCCTAATGAAATGGTGACAGAAAAAGATTTAGAAGATGTATTAATCCTTTTCAATAGTTTTGGTCAAACGGAGATCGTAAGTGAAAAATTAATGGATGTTGTAACATCTGTAAGTGGTTCTTCGCCAGCATATGTATATATGATTATAGAAGCAATGGCAGATGCAGCTGTATTAGATGGTATGCCAAGAAATCAAGCATATAAATTCGCAGCTCAAGCTGTGTTAGGCTCTGCAAAAATGGTACTAGAAACAGGAATGCATCCAGGTGCATTGAAAGATATGGTTTGTTCCCCTGGCGGAACAACTATAGAAGCTGTAGCAACATTAGAGGAAAAAGGCTTACGAACAGCCATCATTTCAGCTATGCAGCGTTGTACGCAAAAGTCTGTTGAACTATCCGGTCAAACTAAAAAGTAACAACTGCAAAAAAGACCAGATTAGCTGAATACACAAATCTTTAAACAGCTTTACACTTTATGCACATGTGGTTTACATACTCCCCTGTTTCCACTAAAAGATAAACGGACAAATTCATGAATAATTGAGTTTGTCCGTTTATCATTTTATTATCTCGAAATAACTTCATAACTCTTATTGTTATTTGTTTTGCAGATTAAGATACTTTTGGTATTACGTTTACATCATTTCCTGTCTATTGAAATATTCTCAGAGACGAAGCATGATATTCATTAAAAAAGTTGTGGTATCAAACGCTTCACATTGTTAACATAACATATTTACTGTCTCCTTTATTAATGCCTGTTTCCTAATCCTCCGCAATTACAATTTAAATCATTTAAGTTTTCTCCATATCGTGCATCTACTAGTTAAACAAAAACTCCCCTTAAATCGAAAATGATTAAGGGGAGTCAGTCATATTTGATGAAGTTATAGTTCTGATTTTACTGGAATAGAAACATTGTTTTTCACTAATTTTTTGACGTCTTTAAAGCTAACAAAATTGTTATTTTGCTCATCCCATAGACGGAAACGGATTGACCGCAAGCTTGTAGCAAGAGTAATCGTTGGTACATTTTTTAAAGGAAGCGTATTATTGTGTGCCTCTTCTAGTTTATAGTTAGGTACTCTTGGACTTAAATGGTGAACATGATGATACCCAATATTACCAGTTAGAAATTGCAGGATTTTGGGAAGTTTATAAAACGAACTTCCTTCCACTGCCGCTTTCACATATTCCCACTCTTTATCTTCTTCAAAATAAGAATCCTCGAATGTGTGCTGTACGTAAAACAGCCAAATACCTATTGAACCTGCTATTAAGAATATGGAACCATGTACTAAAAGAAACGATTGCCATCCGAGTGTCCAGCAAAGTAACCCTACTAACGCAACGATTAAAACATTCGTCAAATAGGTATTCATGCGTTCCTTCTTTCTAGCACCTTTTCTGTTAAATCTATTTTTAAGTAGGAAAACATAAATCGGACCTAACCCAAACATAACCAATGGATTGCGATATAAACGATATGCTAAACGGAGTCTAAATGGCGCTGCCAAATATTCATTCACTGTAAGTGTCCAAATATCTCCTGTACCTCGCTTATCCAAATTACCACTTGTAGCGTGATGAACGGAATGCTCATGCCCCCATTGATCAAACGGGAATAAAGTTAAAACACCCATACATGTCCCTACTATTCTATTTACACGACGGCTTTTAAAGAAAGAATGATGGGTACAATCATGAAAAATAATGAAAACCCGTGTCATAAATCCCGCGGCTAACACAGCTGGAACTAATGCTAACCAATAAGAAACGGACAAACTTTTATAAGCAAGGTACCATAAGATAATAAATGGCACTACCGTATTGATGATTTGCCAAACACTTTTTTTTGCCGTTGATTTTTCAAAAGGAGCAACTTGTTTTTTTAAATTTTTAGTATTTTGTAAGGTCATTTTTTCTAATTCCTTTCCTTTATGTTGCTAATTCGTATTATAACACATTATTAGTAGTAGGTGTTATACGCAGGTATAATAAATATTTTATACTATGAAAATCTCTTTTTTCTTACTCATTCCTTACAAATTGCTTACGTCCAGAATAGCTTCTATTATAAGATAGAAGGAGCATTTGTGCCGAAAATTTCGAAATTTTCCCTAATAAATATATTAATTAAAAAGAAACACAGAGGTTTTTTCACTTCTGTACTGCATTCCCTAATTAGACCCGACACGGACTCTTGTCGTATTAGCTCATTCAAGGTGATGCAATTTTTTTACAAGTGATACATCTTTTTTATCATATAGATCACTTTAACACCACTCAATATAGAGGTTGCTGTTTCAAATGACTCGAACCCTAACACAGGAGTAGCATCACACATCCATCAACTTAAGAAGTGACAGGGCACTACCAACAAAAAGCGATTTTCGTACGCTAAGCGATCTTCTATATAAAAAAGCCGATTTCCTGTAATCTAAAGGATAATCGGCCGTGTTACTATTCATTTATTTGTAGTAGTTGAAGAAATTCTAAAAGTATAATCATATTAATTATTATCTATAAAGTGAAACTTTAATCAGAGGGGATTTTTTCCATCCCCTCTGATTATTAGTTGAACCAATCGGGCTTTTACGGGCAGTTATCTCCCAACTAACTTCCTCGTATTCACCGAATTTTGAGGTGAGAGTTTACTGCCCGTTAATGCGGGATAAAACAATTCGTTTCTCAGTTTCTGAATCAAAGTAATGCACTTTGTCCATATTTAAACCTAGATCTATATTAGATTGACTTTGCACATCTAAAGAAGTGTCCACACGTGCAACAAAAGATTGTCCATTAATATTAGAATATAGATATGTTTCGGCTCCCATTAATTCTGCTACATCAATCGGTACTGTTACTTTTGCGTTATATGGTAAATCCTCGATTTCTTTTCCATAATAAAAGTCTTCTGGACGTATTCCTATTATGATTTCTTTATTCGTATATCCATTATTTCGCAAGCCTTTCATCTTCTCTTCTGGCACTTCAATTTTCCACTTATCAATCATAACTGCATTATCTGTTAATACTCCTTTGAATAAATTCATTCCAGGAGAGCCAATGAATCCTCCGACAAATACATTCTCTGGATTATCATACACTTCTTTCGGTGTACCGACTTGTTGTACAATACCATCTTTTAGTACAACTAAGCGCGTTGCCATCGTCATAGCTTCTATTTGATCATGTGTAACATATACAGTTGTTGTTTCCAGCTGCTTGTGTAATTTTGTAATCTCAGCACGCATTTGAACGCGTAATTTCGCATCTAAGTTTGATAAAGGCTCGTCCATTAAAAATACCTTTGCATTTCGAACAATGGCTCGGCCTAAGGCAACACGCTGGCGCTGCCCACCTGAAAGTGCTTTTGGCTTTCGGCTTAAATACTGCTCAAGCCCAAGAATTTTTGCTGCATGTTGCACACGCTGGTCAATTTCTTCTTTACTATACTTTCGTAGTTTTAATCCAAATGCCATGTTTTCATACACACTCATATGCGGATAAAGTGCATAGTTTTGAAATACCATTGCAATGTCTCTATCTTTCGGTGTAATATCATTTACACGTTTTCCGTCAATATAAAAGTCGCCCTCTGAAATCTCCTCAAGTCCTGCAATCATACGTAATGTTGTAGATTTCCCACACCCTGAAGGGCCAACCAAAACGATAAATTCTCCATCATTTACTTCTAGGTTAAAATCTTTTACGATTGTCACATCATGATCATATTTTTTGTAAATGTTTTTGAATGATAGTTGAGCCATAATATCCTCCTAGAATTCGAGCTATATTTATAGATATTGTTAAAAATTATGATGACATGAATTATAAAATCTTCGAAATATCCTTCATACTGTCTAAAATATAATCCGCTTTTCCTTCTAAATCTGCCTTCTTGCTCGCACCCGATAAGACGCCCACTACTTTAATGTTACTATTTCTGGCAAATGTAACGTCTGTTAATGTATCACCTACCATAAGCACATCTTCTTCAGTTAGTGAAAATTGTTCTTTAAACATATGATAAAAGTCACTTTCAGGTTTTGTTCTATTCACACCATCATTTGCACCTAAAAAATCTACATAATCATATAACTCAGTCATTTTCAGAGAATGAATAGCTGCATCAACATCATCTGCCGTAACAACCCCAATAATATATTCATTGTCTTTTAAATATCGTAACGTTTCCTTTGCACCTTCCACTTCTGTAAATACAAGATCATCTGAAGTAGAGTACTTTTTGAATAGAAGACATACATTTTGAATAAAATCCTCTTTATCCACATACTGATTTTCTAGTAACGAATACCATGCAGCCGCAATAAAGTAATTTGTGCGACAAGCTAGTAAACTCGTACTCTCAAAATCGTTATCATTCATACCAATAATCGTTAAGTAGTCATCTCGTTTACTTTTTTCATTTGGATACGTTTGAAATATATCATCTAACACACGATGCACAATTTTGTACCAAACTGAATCTAACTGTATTAATGTTCCATCTTTATCAAAAATAATCGCTTTATTCACCTTTTATTCCCCCTATAACTTCATTCCATGTTTTTATATTTTTATTCTGAACCTTATTATGAATAGGATTAATAAACGCTACTAATTCGTCCTCTTTCCATCCCTCAACTCTAGCGTACGCCCCTTCATTTAAAGAGAATGCAAAAGTTGCATCGCTGCCGTATTCTTTTTCAATCGTTCTTCCATTTATAAGTAGTCTCCACTCACACGGTTTATCTGTTTGAACGTTATAAATAATATTTCCTTTAGCCTCATCGCCGACAGCAATCGTTTCACCTTCGTTTTGAATATCTATCGTTAGTTTTCTAAATCGTGAGAAATAAATTCTTCCGTTTTGGATCGCAAATTTCAAGTTTTTAATTGATAAACCGTTACATAATACATATGTTCCTGGATCACCGTAAATGGATGGGTCTTTTGATCCTGGGAATGTTTTAGATGGATGTAAATGCGAATCACTTCCTCCTATTCCCCAGATTTTAAGACCATTTGACCACATTTGATCGAAACAACGCAAAGCTTCTAAAGTAGATGATTTACTTTTTTTATAAGTTGGATCACACATAATTTCCATCGTATGAACATTTTCTAAGTTAATATTAACTTGGTTCGCCCAAGGCTTCATAAATGGATGATTCACACTCAATAAATACCCTTTTTCTTTCATGAGTGAAAATAGTGCATTCATTTTTTCAGTGCTAAATGATTCATCTGCATACTCTGTAAAATCAACAAATTCTCTTATGCCAAATATGTTGTAATGACCATAAGGAGTTGTAAGTTCCATAGATGGTATAATTAATGTGTTTCCTTTTTCATAAGATGGCATAACAATATTGTGCTCCGTCGCATATAAAAAATCTAATTCTTGTTTTTCACATACTTTCATTCCAAGTTCATCATCTATCTCGCCATCTGTTAAATCTGTATGTTCATGAAAATCCCCTTTGTACCAGCGATGTTCTTCATTTACTACCTTATTAAAACGGTCTTCATCGATAAAAACATTGCCCTTACAAAAATGCTCTCTATTATACTTTCGCTCCAACTGATCATTCACTTCTATATTTACTGTATAGTCAACTTTTTTCCCAGTAAATTTCACTACTTTCTTTGCACAATGAGGGATATAGACGACTTCTAATTCCCAATTACCTGACTGTATGTCTCCTCCAATACAACCAGCTGAGCAAAACTTTGAATCTTTCGAAACGACTAGTTTTTCATTTACAATTGGAGTTTGATATTGTATACGTACATAACCGTTAGGATCTCTCAAAATTAGTAAAAGCGGAATTTTCCGGCTATCCCCTTGATCAATTGTTAATGTAAAGTTTGTAATATCAGTTTCATCCATTTGGAAACAATGTTTATTTTTCACTAATGGAGAGAGTGTTATCGTACTTGTTATTTCGATCATAGTTCTCACACCTTTTCAAGTGAATTTTAGAGGCACTTCCTTCGTTCAAAAGCACCTCACGTTCGTACTACAACAGGTTTATTTCTTCTTTTTCAGAACTTTATCTAACTCTTCTTGCGCAACTTTAGCTGCTTCATCTAATGCTTTCTTTGCTGGAACCCCTTCAATCTCTACTTTATCTTTTGCTACATTTAAAGCGTCATTGATTTTTCCACCCGTTGGATCTACAAATGGTCCTACTCCATTATTGTTGGCTTGTTCTAACGGAACTAATGCTTGTGGTTGCTTTTTAACAAATTCAGCATATGGACCGTACTCTGTTACATTGTTACGAACAGGAATATAGCCTGTTGCCATTGACCATTCAGCCGTTTTCTCAGTACTTGTCGCAAATTTCATAAAGTCATATGCACCTTTTGCTACTTCTGGATCAATATTTCTCGTTAATGTGAATAAATATGTTTCTAATTTTGGTGCTGGTTTATTACTACCCCAAGCTGGTTGTGGCAATGCGTCAAACGTGTTAAGACGTTCTTCTTCAGTCATTCCTTTACCTAATGATTTGAACACAAATCCTTGGTCACCAGATGATCCTGTAAATCCTAATGTTCTGCCTTCTACTAAATCAATTACTGTTTTATCCCAATATTCCCATCCAGTACCACCTGAATGTATTTTCATAATTTTATCTTCATGAAGCCATGTGCGGAATTTCTCCCATACCGTAACCCAAGTATCATCGTTAATTAATACTTTTTTACCATCTTCACTTAATACATTGCCACCAGCACTACGGACTGCATCAATTAAGTTTGATGTCCCCCACATTGGCATCCAGCCAGCATATGAAACATTTCCGTTTTCACCACGTTTTGCGACTGTTTTTGCTACCTTTTCTACACCTTCCCACGTCTTTAAATCCTCTTTTGTAAAGCCATTTTCTGCTAATTCCTTTTTATTGTAATAAAAGATTTGTGTTGTACCGTAAAATGGAATTCCATATAACTTTCCGTCAATTGTTGCTTGCTCCATAAAACCTTTTCCGTAATCTTCCTTTTTAAAATCAGTATCATTTTTTACAGATTCATCTAAAGGTACGATTAACTGTTTTTTAACATATTCTTGAATAACGTCTGAACCTAGTAATGCGATTGCTTCTTGGTTATTCGCTGCAAATCCACTTTGTAGCTTTTGATAAGACTCATCGTAGTTACCCGCTTTCGTCGTTTTCACTACATATTTGTCCTGACTTTTATTGTATTCTTCCACGATCTTGTCTACACGATCTGCAAGAGAACCACCCACTCCATTAATGAATGGAACAACAACCTTCTCGCCTTCTTTACTTGCTTTAACCGTACTTCCTTTTCCGCCTGAACAACCCGCAAGTGCACTAACAAACAATGTTAAAACTGTTAGAAGCATGAATAGTTTTTTCATCCCACATATCTCCTTTAATATTTAATTACCCCTTTATTCCTGAATCAGTAACACCAGATAAGAACCATTTTTGTAGAATTAAAAATACGATTAAGAGCGGCACTGTTGCGATTGTACTTGCAACCATAATGTGTGACCAATCTCGTCCTAAAGAACTATTAATGAAATAATCAGCAATTCCATTCGTAATTAGTTTTTGTGTATTATCTTTCAAAATAAGAGCTGGCCAAATGTAATTATTATAGTTACCAATAAATGTGACCAATCCTAGAGTTACAAATGATGATCGTGTCATTGGGAAAATAATCTTCCAAAGAATTCGCCAATCACTCGCTCCATCAATTTTGGCTGCTTCCACTATTTCAAAACCAACTTTGTGGAACGTTTGTTTCAAATAGAAAATACCGAATACGCTAACAGCCATAGAAATCATGTATCCAAAATGTGAATCAAGCAAACCAAATTTACCTAACATTACATACACAGGAACATACGATACAGCTCCAGGGATCATATAAGTTGCCATCACAACACTAAATGTAAGATTTTTACCTTTAAACTTATAAAATGCCAACATATAAGCAAAAAGCGCTGACGAAATAAGTACATATATAGTAATGATGAAAGAAGTATAGAAACTATTAAATAAATATGTGCTAAATGGAAGTATATCTAATACTTGCTGATAATTTTCCCAGTGAAATTCTTTAGGCCAAAACCCTCCTTGTAATACTTCACTAGATGTTTTAAACGAACCAAGCACCATCCATATGAATGGAAAAATAAATAGTAGACTTGATAACGCTAGAAAGAGATGCTTTACGATTAATGGACCTTTTTTCATATTATTCACCTTAATAGTTCACCCACTTGTCACCTATTATTTTGTTTATAACAGATAGTAGTATTGTAATGATTAGTATGATAAATGCGATTGCTGTTGCAGATCCCATATCAAATTGTTCAAACCCTTGTTGGAAGAATAAATAAAGTAACGTACGCGTCGAACCACTAGGTCCACCTTGTGTTAAAATTTTTATTTGATCGTAAGCCTGCACTGAAGAAATTGTATTGACAACAACTAAGAAGAAAGTTGTTGATGAAACCATTGGCAGTGTTACATATCGAAATTTCTGCCACGAATTCGCTCCATCAATACTAGCTGCTTCATATAAACTATCTGGAACTTTTTCTAATGCGCCGATATAGAAGATCATCGTCCAACCAACTAATTTCCAAACTGTCACAATAATGACTGCTAACATCGCTGTTTGACTACTTT
Organism: Bacillus sp. P4_E1; assembly: GCF_056401715.1. Classification (NCBI taxonomy): domain Bacteria; kingdom Bacillati; phylum Bacillota; class Bacilli; order Caryophanales; family Bacillaceae; genus Bacillus; species Bacillus sp. P4_E1. Next base: position 76,008 of record NZ_JBFUIV010000007.1, on the reverse strand, counting down.
GAAGCCAGTCCAAACCTGGTATCCCGAAAAAGTTTAGAACTTTATTAATAACTCCAAATTGAGGTTCATATAAGAGTGACCACACAATGGATACAGCTATTGTTGGCGTTACCCAAGGTGAAAAGATCATTAATTGGTACAATGCGGAACCTTTGAATTTTTTTCGGAAGAATAATGCGAATCCTAAACCTAATGCAATCGTTGGAATCACTGTTCCAATTCCGAAATAAAACGTATTTAGCAATGCTTGCATAAAAGAATCTTGTGTAAATAAATTGAAATAGTTTTCTAAACCAACAAAGTTAAAATCATTCGTCATAAAATCCCAATCAGTAAAACTAATACCTAAACTAATGAAATTCGGAATAATCCAAAATATTATTAGAGGTATTCCAACTGGTATTAAAAAGAACACAGCTTTTGATAGTTTTATTTGCATTCTTGCCACCCCCTAATTCATATTGTACGAGTATATTATTAACACAATGTTGTTAATTTGTTAACCAATTGTAAAAAACAACAAATAAACAAAATAAAACAACATATAAACAATAAAAAAGACTATTTCTCAACTTACTAAGAAATAGTCTTCTTTTTGTTTTTCTATACTGTTATTACTTCTACCCCATTACTTGTTAACACATCTTGCCACGCCTCATCGAGCTTAGCATTTGTATATAATGCATCTATATCACTAAAATTCCCGCTTTTATAAAACTTTGTTAAATTAAACTTTGACTCATCTACCATCATTACAACTTGTTTGGCATTATGCTTTAACTGCTTATATATTTGTGCATCTTCAATATACGAACATGTTAGTTCTTTTTCTAAAGAAATTCCATCACACGAAGCAAATAACTTATTAACAGTGAAATGGTCAAGATAGTTTAACGTCATCTCCCCAGACAATGCTAATGAATTTGTATTCAATATTCCTCCAATGACTATTAGCCTGCAATCAAAGGAATCATAGTGTTCTTTAAGCTCAATAATTTTATTAACAGCTGGTATCGAGTTTGTTAAAATCGTCAAATTCTTTTTATCGTATATGTAATCCAAAATTTGCATTGTGGTTGTCCCAATTTCAATTGCGATAATATCATTATCTTCTACGAGTTTACTTGCTTCCATTGCAATTTTTCGTTTTTCTTCAATATTCTCAGCTCGGCGCTTATCAAAATGAAATTCTAGTGTTTGATCTTTCTTCTTAATTGCACCACCATGTATTTTCGTAAGCTGCCCTTCCTTGTGCAACATATCTAAATCTCTTCGTATCGTTTCTGTTGTAACATTTAATACCTTCGCTAAATCATTCACCATAACTCGGTTGTACTTTTCTAACTCATCTAGTATGTGTTTTCTTCGTTCAAATTGCGTGTACGATTTCATTTCATTAACACCTCTTCAAATTACGAAAAATATTGATTTTCTAAAAACTCTTATTATTAGAAAGACTTAATCGTTACTTTTAACATAACATCATTTACAGAAAGAAGGAACGATTATCTTCACTATATTCCGTCAAAGGAACAATGATATATATCACCATATTCATCATACTTTTTTATTTCAGGAAATCTATTTGTTTGGCGCCCTTTTTTATAAAGAGTGCACTTTTTATTTTCATCTAAAATTCAAATTGGTTTAACAATAAAAACAAGATTATAATAAATAAAAATTTATTGTTAAACGATAAATTTCATGTTAGATTAAATAGATAATATTTAAATGAGGTGCTTTATATGAAACAAGGATCAACACTCTTTTTAAAGACAGCTATTATTCTGATTGGAATCCCTGTTCTTGCTTTATGTATATTTTTAGTTCCTAACATAGGGAAATATGCAGCGGAATTGTTCCCGGATATTGCATTTATAAAATATCTTGTTTTAATCAATCTATATGCAACCGTGATACCTTTTTATTTTGCTCTATATCAAGCCTTTAAACTTGTAAGCTTCATTGACAAGGGTAACGCTTTCTCGAAATTATCTGTTAGTGCTTTAAAAAAGATAAAAAACTGCGCAGTAACAATCAGTATTTTATATGTGGTAGGTATGCCACTCTTCTATCTTGTAGCAGAGAGAGATGACGCACCAGGTATTATTATACTTGGCATGCTCCTAATCTTTGCTTCAATGGTTATCGCAGTCTTTGCTGCCGTTCTCCAAAGACTTTTAAAAGATGCGATAGATATAAAATCAGAAAATGATTTAACGGTCTGAGGTGAATAACATGGCAATAATAATTAATATTGATGTAATGTTAGCTAAAAGAAAAATGAGTGTAACAGAGCTTTCGGAGAAGGTTGGAATTACAATGGCTAACCTTTCTATATTAAAAAATGGAAAAGCAAAAGCAATTAGAATTACAACTTTAGATGCTATTTGTAAAGCATTGGAATGCCAGCCTGGGGATATTTTAGAATATCAACCTGAAGATAGCGAATAAAAAAGAGTCCTTCTCGTAATGAAGGACTCTTTTTATCGCTCATTAAGGCGCAAAACTTATTTGCCCAGTAAACAATAAGATAATCGCGATAATCCAAAAAATAAAAAATGATGAGGAAAGTATTAATGAGATAATTGCAATTGCCTTCTTCTCTGTTTGTTTCGTCATTGTGATTATTGAAAGTATAATACCTACACCTGTAAGAGCAATCGTTACATAATCTCCAACTATATTTCCCGCATTCGCTATTCTCGTCGGAGTTATAAAAACGAATAAAAAACACATAATTCCGATGAGTAAAGATAAATAGCTTATTATACTGTACTTCTTTTTGGGAACTATTTCGGTTTTCATAATACCCACCCCTTTTATATAGCTATGTGTTCATATTAGCACGAATAACCATAATTTGGTTAAAAAAAACAGATACAGTGGAAACTTCCACTGTATCTGTTTTTATTTAATATATAAACCAGCTATTTCTTCTTTAGCGTTATAAGTTATGATAAAGGTACGTTGTTCTTTACTATATTTTGCTACAAGAACAACAGTATATAAACCATCTTTTTCTTCAATCGACTTTTTTTCAATCTTTTCGAATATACCAGCTTTTTCAATTACATGTAAAGTGATAATAATGTTATTTAATTCTGATTTAAAAATATAAGAGCCTCGCTACAAATCATATTGTAGTAAGGCACTTTAAAGTTGTTTAATTTCTAACCTTTTAAATGAGTTTGTAGACAAATATAAATAATAAATTTGTTTAAATCTTGTTCAACTAAAGCTCCCATTAGTTGAAGTGTAATTCTTCACAAATTATTGAGATTCTTCTTCTAGAAAATTAAAATCACCATCAATAAGATCCTGTAAATACTCATCAAAGCTGTTTGCAATCACTTCATATTCATCAGGGTCGTGCAAAAAACGAATTATTTGACCACATACACCTTCATCAGAAGGGTTAAAATCAATATAGAGTCTTGATGTTCCACCATTGTTCATACAGTCTGAAAAATGAATATAAGTGCCAGGGAGAAGTCCTTTTGGATTTATCTTAGAATCAACAGTATCCTCGTCATCTTGGTATTCTAAAAGATAGGAGACGTCTTCTTCTTCTTTTGAACTTTCGAGCATCTGCTGTGTAGAAAGCAAATAATATGGATACTCTTCAACATCTGAGCCTAAAATACATACCGCAACTTTGTTTGCTCCATATTTCCGCCAATATGTACCATCAATATTTTCAAGTAAAGAGATTAGTGATTCTGGACAATTTGGATATTCTGACCTTAATGTATCAATATCATCTTTTGTAGCACCGTACGCTTTATTTAGTGCCTCGAGGTCATCTGTTGATAATGCTGCTCTCAAGCCGTTTAAAAATTTGTTTACCAAATCCATTATTTCGTCCTCCCAATAATAAAATATAAAATTTTTTTATTAGTCTATATACCTAACATAAATAAGATTATTCATTTTTATCGAAAGCCTCATTTCATCTTTTTGTTCAAGCAAATGTAAGCAGATAATCCCATTGTAATTATTGATAGGATGAGTTGAGCATATTTTCCCACTTGAAATATGTACGTAAATATCAAAATTAGGTCATTTTCACTCTACTATGATAAAACCTTCTAACTCGAATGCAATTGATGGTTCACTCTTTACTTGTGCATGTAAGTTACCTTCTTCGTCTATTAACCCATCTGCACTTAATATATCACCTAATTTTAAGTCTTGACCCTTTACCGTTTTGATACCTAGTTCTATATTTGGAATCATGTTCCTACCATCCTATTAGAAATTAGAAATTATAATTTAAAAATGGTAACTTTACACTAGTGTCTACTTCTCCTGTATACAACTCTACAAATACATTTGAAGTTTCATGCGGTATATAGATTGTTGTGACTTTCTCGTCAATATGTACGTAAGCAATTACTTCCATGTATTCATCACAGTCTTTCATAGGTACAAAGGTTAGACAAGGAGATACCCCTAAAGGTACTTCTTTCTTATCTATAAATTCCTTACACATGACAGTCTTCTCTACTTGATATGTAGTTATATGTACATTGTCTACTTCTGTTATTTTTACATTAGTCGGTATCTCTATCCCTAATAGATTACACCAACTGTTTAAGATGGACCTTTTCTCTGTACTTAATATAATGTCACCTTCACCATTTAAAACAAAAAGAGACTCCTTTTGGTCTCTCCCTACTTTTACCTGTTTCATCTCAATCATATTGCATACTCCTTTGTGAAATATTAGTTGAAGTATTGTTTCAGTAACTCACTACCTGTTTTAAGTTTTGTATAATATTGTCCATCTTTCTTCTCGAATTCACCGTTGTTAGCAAATTCTTTCTTTACACTTTCTAAGTTCGATGAATCAATAATACCAAACACATCGCCTATTTCAAAGTTACCTTCTTCATTTATACACTCTTCTAATAAGTAGTATTTGTCTTCTTCTAAAGGAACTATCTTACCTTTTGTAATCGAATACAGATGTTTTGTTTCCTCTACCTGTACCGTAATAAAAATCCAACCAACTCTTACAATGGTACATGGCGTTAACCCCTCAAATGTAAGTGCAACTACTTTTTGGTCTTTCTTGAATTTCCCCATCCTTGGTACCCCTTTAAATAGATTTATTTCTCCTAAAGTCCACTATTTTATAGCGTAACCATAGTCTCTCAAACATCTATCTGCCCTAAGTAATACATCTCTAAGAGTTTCCTTTTCTGTATATCCTAGTTCACTAATCTTTTTTTTTGCATATTCTAGTTCACTATCAATCGCATTCCAGTATACTTTACCGTATTTCGTTACAGTTTCTACATGAATATCCTCAACATAAGCTTCGTGTCGTTCCATTACATCTTTACCGTTTTCTCTATATCCTAAATACTTATAGAATGCACCTACCCCTAGTACCACTTACCTTAGTAAAACCTGCTCTTGCACTACCTATATGGAATGGCATGTTCTACCCCTCTTTTATTTTAATATGATATTATAGCGTTCTCTTTGTTGTGAACTCATAAACTGCCCTACAAATTGTAGTTCATGCCAGTTAAACTCTTTCATGGCAACATAGATGACAGTTAACTTATTGTCTACCATTCCATAATATACCCATTCTTGCTTTGCCTTTGAAAAATTATGCTTTTCTACACTTTGTAATAAATTGAAATTTTTTTATAGAGCTAACCTGCATGGTTAGTTCTATAAGAATTAAAGAACTTTATTATTTTTTAAAGGATTTTATTATTTTTTAAACAACTTTATTATCGCTTAACATTACAGGCGTAAGATCTTTCATTTTCCCCTCTGATAATGCGGTTTTCATCTTGCTATCAAATTTCCCATGCACTTCTTTATACTTAGCTTCATTTTGTAATTACTAAATCCGCCCTATCCCTCGGAGATTCCGCTTCCCAATAATACTCCTCAGCTTTCCAATACCTACTTTGAAACTTTGAAAGATTCTTCTGCGTTTCTGGACTTTCACGTAGAAACCTTGTCTCTCTTGAACAATCCAAATACACCATATAATGAAAAAAATCTCTCCATTCTTTTCGCTGCAGAAAAACTCCTTCTACAATTATTACACCTACTAAAGGAAGCTGTATTTCTTTCATTTCACATGAGTCTGTTTCATCATGATAGTATGGCAACTCTAATTGCATGTCACTTTGTAACTTTTGAAATAAGTTTTGCTGCAAGCAATCGATATCCCATTGAAGGTTATAGTACTCATACCATTCTGCAAATCCAGTATTATATCGCTTGTTACGCTCGGTTATGTGATCATCAATATGAAAAATATGAAACGGGATTCCATTTCGTTTCATATTTTCTTCTAATTTTTTAACCAACGTTGTTTTACCCGAACGACTTAGTCCGTCTATACCTAATATAAATCGCTCATCTTTATGGTCCTTAATAACCTTCATTATCTCATTTGTGCTCATTACTTTTGCCAATCTTCTTTTAATAATKAATAAACGACCGTGTCATGAGCAACATCATTTTGAATCATATATTTTCGAAGTAATCCTTCTTCTTGAAATCCGGATTTTTTTAATAAATTACGGGAAGCTTCATTTTCTATATATACGACAGCTGCAATTCTTATAAAATGCAACGTTTCAAATCCGTAAGCTAGCATTGCTTGCAGTGCTTCGGTTGCGTATCCTTGTCCCCAATATGTATCATCTAGCTCATAACCAATTTCAGCTCGTTTATGATGCTTGTTAATTAAATGAAACCCACACGTACCAATTAATTGATCCGTACCTTTCTTCTCTATTCCCCAGCGAAATACGCTTCCCTCTTCATTACGCTTTCTAAACGTTTGAATAGTCGTTTTCGCTTGCTCAATATTTTCGAAAGAGTCCATTCCGAAATAACGAATAACGGATTCTTTTGAAAAATAATGGAACATCGCTTCTGCATCTAATAGTGTAAGTTCTCTTAATAGTAAACGTTCTGTTTCTAATTTTGGAAACCCCATCCTCTTTTTCTCCTTCTATTCTAATGAACTACAAATTTCAATATAATTACCGTCTGGATCGGCAATGTAAGCAATTGTTTGTCCCCACGGTTTTACGATTGGCTCAACTAGAACTTTCACCCCTTGTTCTTTTAATTTCTCAATCGTTTCCTTTACATCCTCTACAACAAACCCTAACTCAAAATGGGAAGATTGTAGTACACCTTCTGTAAGAGGTAGTCCCGTTAACTCCTTAACATCCTCTCGTGTATTCATCGCTAAAATTGTTGCTCCTGTTTCAAATTCAATATATGTACCGTGCTCTGCTCTTATTGGCAATCTTAAAATTTCTTTATAAAACTGAAGACATTGCTCAAACTTTTCTACATATAAAATAATGTATTTCATTTTTAAGTTCATAATTATTCCCCCTTAACCTTCACCTCTAAAAATTCGACAAATGTTTTTAAAAACCTTGTACCTTATTGAGATGAGCACAAAAAAATGAGGCCGATTTCTCGGCCCCCCAGCTTATTGGCATAAAACAGGAGATTTGGTTTGGACATAACCAGTTCTTACATTTATTATATTTTATTTTTTCTGAATTTTAAATATAATAAACACCTATTTATATTGAGAAAGTTTTTTTACTTGCATAAAATCATACCGCTTAAGAAATGCTACAAATGGAGGTGTATACATATGGAACCAATGCTATGTCCAAGCTGTAAAACGAACCGAACGCGCTTTAATATTCTTGAGCAACAAGTAAAACCAGTAAAATTAAATCCGCAAACTGGTCAAGTAGAAGAAGAATACACAAATGAAACGATGAACGCTTTTCATATGGCTTATCAAGGACCTACTTACCGCGTCCAATGTGCTGTATGCGGGCTTGTTGAAAACCCAGAGCAATTTATAAAACCTGCGCAAAATCAGTCTTTTTCTTAAACATTTTTATTACCCCCTACCAATTTTCAATAGGGGGGTTTTTCGTTTTACGTAAGTAAGATGATTAATTGATGTATAACCTAAGGTACGGAAAATTGGATTAAGCAACAACTGATAGCAAATCTTTTTAAAAGTTGCCCCTCTCCCTTTTTGGAAATATTCCCCCTTTATAACTCTGTCGAGATTCGTACTTCTCTCGCTGTTTTACACCTCAAATATACAGTTCTTATTATATAAAAAAGAGCGAACAAAATAAAAGAATATAGAAATTAAAGTAGTTGATTCCCATACCAACCAACTACTTTAATAAACCTACTCTTTGTTAAAAAATTTCCTTTTTTAATTTTTTAATCTGGCAAGATACAATAGTAATTAGATATAAATATAAACAAACAAATAACCCTACCATACCTTTATATAATCCAGATTCTGATGTTCCAAAGAAACATAAGTAAATCGATGGAATTAACATTGCAAACATAATTGCAATGAACTGTAACAACTCAGTAAGTTTTTGTATCCTCGTTTCCTTGTCTGAATATATATCAGGCAACTCATTTTCCTCTTCTACTTCTTTACAAAAATAATTCCATTTCATAAAACTCGTTACATGTTTCCATCCACACATTTTATATATTTCAATATATTCTTTTTGTTTTTCCTTTGAATCTTTATAATCCAATCTAAAATCTGCTTTATATATTACATCTTTCGGCTCAGTTTTCTTAAACGTATACATTACATTATACTTTTGTAGTGCCCAGCCTTGTTGATGCATTTTTCTTAAAAAGGCTTCCTCTTTTTCTAAACTCCATCCCGCGTAAAATTTAAATACCCTTTTTGTCTCCATCTTCCATTCACTCCCCTAATATACTGTTTCCATTCCTTACAGATCTCTGCAGTCTGTTATACTCTAGCTCTAACACTTCTCTCCCAAACGGTGTTAACTCATAGCACTTCTTTCTGTCTGTAGAGGCAACTTCAACAATCAATTTCTCTTTTAATAACTTCGTCGTATTCCCGTATAAAGTACCAGGACCGAGCTTTACTTCCCCATTTGTCATCTCTTCTACCATTTGCATAATTCCATAACCATGCATTGGCTTTACAAGTGACAACAATATGTAATATGTCGCCTCAGTTAATGGAATGTATTTTTGCGCTTTCCCATTCATTATAACTACCTCCGATACATCGCTTCGTGATATATCGACTTTCGATATATCGTATACCGATATTGTATAATCATATTCCAAAATATGCAAGTGGAATTTTAAAATTAAATATCCATTTCTTCAAATTAAAAAATCATATCAATTTTCTGAATAATTTGTTAAAATATAGAAATATCCGCTTTTATTTTGAAAGGAATGATACATATGATAACTAAATTGAAAGAAAACATAGGATCTGTTTTTGTCGGTAAGGAAAATGTAATTGATTTACTCCTCGTTTCATTACTTGCTGATGGACATGTACTGCTTGAAGACGTTCCTGGCACCGGGAAAACATTACTAGCAAAAACAATTTCTAAAAGCATTGGTGGTAATTTTTCTCGCGTTCAATTTACCCCTGATGTACTTCCGAGTGATGTAACAGGTATTGAATATTTCAATCCAAAAACTAGTGAATTCGAGTTAAGACTTGGACCAGTCGTGACAAACATATTACTTGCGGATGAAATTAACCGCGCGATGCCGAGAACACAATCTAGTTTGTTAGAAGCGATGGAAGAACGACAAGTAACGCTTGAAAAGCAGTCTACTCCTCTTCCGAAACCTTTCTTTGTTATTGCGACGCAAAACCCGATTGAATCACAAGGAACTTTCCCTCTTCCAGATGCACAACTTGATCGCTTTTTAATGACGATTTCAATTGGTTATCCGTCTCCTGAAGATGAATTAAAAATGATGCGCCGTTTTCGTAACAATGCACCGTTAGAAAGCGTCACATCTGTCATTTCTTTAGAAGACATTTTAGAAGCACAGAAACAAGTGAAAGAAATTTTCGTATCAGAACCATTAGAACATTACATTATTAAGCTTGCTCACGCTACAAGAAATCATGATTACATTGCTAACGGTGTAAGCCCGCGTGCTACATTAGCTTTAGTACGTGCCGTTCAAGCATTAGCCTTTTTACGCGGGAGAGAATATTGCACGCCTGAAGATATACAATTTTTAGTTCCTTCTGTTTGGAATCACCGTATCGTCTTGTCAATGGAAGGAGCTTTACGTACGACAAAAAATGAATTAATGCAAAGGATTTTAAAAGAAGTAGACGTACCTGTGGAGATTGAACAAGCATGAATGGACAGCGCGTTGTAACTGTACCTTTATTTTTTCAGCTCCATATTATTCAATTAACTGTGCCAGGCGCTATACTATTTACGTTTTTTCTGCCGCAACGAATTATTATGTTTCTCTTTTTCTTCTACTATTTATTTGCGATTTTTATTTATAAATATGTCGCTTACATAGAGAAAAAGTTTCAAGTAATAAACGAGAAACAAACAACTCGGCTTTTCCCTGATGAATCTGGACAGTTTTTTATTCATTTAAAAAATGGGGCAAATATACCACTCGTTAATGGTGTTTGTTATTTTCATTTAGATTCTTCCCTTATACCGCATAAAGATCAAGGGATTGAACAAATATCAAAAACGTTATTTTCTTTCCCATTTTCACAACCTGCTCATTCGGCACAAAAATGGGATTTAACATTAACCGCAACGAAGCGTGGTGTGTTTCAAATTGAACAATTTGAATGTGTTTTAAAAGATCCTTTTCATCTTTTAACTGTACATTTACCTGTTTTCGATAAGTTAAAGACTGAAATTATTGTGTACCCTTCTCCTAAAGAGGTAGCCGGTTTACAAGAACTTCAGCAACTATTAACAGGTTCGTATCGAACGAATTTCTCTTTTTACAATGATGAAACATCTATTATCGGTGTTAAACGATATGAACGTGAATCTTTCCGCTCTATTCATTGGAAAGCATCTGCTAAAATGCAGGCGTTACAAGCGAAGCAATATGAACCTGTAAAAAATTATAGTTGGACAATTTGTCTTTCTTTAGCTGCTGATCGTGGGTTTGGTTGGAAAGAGAATGTAGAAGACCTTATTTCTTTTACAACATACATTTGCCAATACGCAACGAAGCATCAAATTCCGTTTGAGTTATTTATTAGCGTTTTAGCAGAAGGTGGCCCTTTGCTTTTACCATTAAACGAAGGACAAACACATTACGCCAAAGCGTTAGAAGAATTAGCACGTATTTCTGATGATAGTACGCTACTTCCGAAACAAGGATTTCTTCATTATGTAACGAGAAAAAGGGAACGCTCATCTACAATGATATACATTGGTTTGCAGAAAAAGGAGCTCCCTCTTCTATCTCAGCCTACGTTCCTCATTAATAATGAAGGGATGGTGGAAAAGCTTGAAAACTTGGCTCTATCACGTTAATGACTTTATTCTGCTCCTCCTCCTTTCGTTATTAACAGAAAGGGACGAACTAGTTGGTATTGCTATATTTTTAGTGACCGGTTATGTAGGAGTATTTCTTATTCATAAATTTATGAATAAAAAAACAACAGGATTTGTACTACTGTTAGTTATTCAAATAATCGGTTGTTCTATCTTTCTCCCTTTCTCTATTTTAGACACAATATTATTACCACTGTTTTTCTTTATCGTACACTCTGTTGGACCGGGATATCCAGTACAAAAATCGTTAGGCGGTATTGTATGGTTTGTCGTTTCAGCTATATTTTATGCCCCCTTTCCGCCAGTGTGGAAATTGTTACTATTAACTTTACACATTATGATTACATTTTGGTTAACAGGTTCCAATCGTAATCAACAGCTATTACGTTTCACTTCTATTATTACGATTGGAATAATTAGCGCTTTACTTATTCCGGTATTTCCTTATATTCGGCTTCTTTTTTCTTATATCATACAAGTAGTTGCCTTAGGATTTGGTTATGCTTTAAATCCATTGTTCTCGGCAGCTGCATTAAAAGATACAGACGACTTTTGGTCGAATAAAGGAAATTTAAAAGATCCTCAAATTAAAGAGGAATTGGGGCAGCGTCCTTTTGATCCAACTCTCATAAATAGCATTACAATAATAGCCTGTACAGCCATCTCTATTTACGTCGTTTGGAAAATAGTAAAAAAACGAAAACATTTAAGTTTACCAAATATCCCTGTCTTTGAATCTACAATCATTACTGATAAAGAAGGCATTAGCCAAAAACGCTTCAAACGAAATAAACCACCAAATAACGAAATTCGGAAAGAAATTTTCAAACTCGAGAGCAAGCTATCTCCTCCTTTAAACCGAGAACGAGGAGAAACTGTTGAAGCTTGGCTAGAAAGAATTAATGATGAAGAAGAGGTAAATATTCAGAGTCATATTATTATAGACGCGTATAATGCAGTGCGTTATTCAAATGGTGAAAACACTGTACTTCTGCATGAATTTAAGGAAGAGGTTCATAAACTTTATGCGTATCAGAAGAGTTTGAAGAAGAAGAGAAAATGATGTATACAAAAAGACTCCTATTAAACTAGGAGTCTTTTTGTGTAAAAGTCCACGTTGCTTTTCACAAATTATGCTTTTTTTCCTGCTTCAATTTCTAAAGATTCTTCATGCCACCAAAGTGTTTCTTCAGGATCCTCTTTAGCGATTTGATGTGCTTCTTTTTTCGATTCTACAGTAGGGTAAGAACCTTTTAGTGCACGTCCTGAGGTTGTGACAAACAGTACACTAAACACAATTAATCCAATTACACTTACACCTGTTAAATAAAATGCTGGTGCTAGTGGATTACCAGTAGCATGAACTAAGTATGAACATACGAGCGGTGTTGTACCACCGAATATAGATACAGAAATATTAAAGGAGATAGAAAGCGCACGATAACGTACATCGGTGAAAAAGAGTGCTGGTAATAACGAAGGCAATGTTCCTTCATATACACTAAGGAAGAAACCTAAAATGAAAATACCCGCAAACATGGCTACAATATGTCCGTTACCAATTAATAAAAATGCTGGAATTGAACATAATGCTAAACCAAGTAAGCCAATTTGTACTACGCGTTTATTACCTACTTTATCACTTAATTTACCGAAATAAAGTGCCAGTGGAATCATAAGTGCCATCGTAATTGAAATAATTAATAAGCCCGTTGTTTCTTTGACTTTTAGTACTTGTGTTAAATAAGAAGGAATATACGAAAGGATCATATAGTTTGTAATGTTAAAGAAGGCAACAATTACTGTGCTTAATAAGAAGTCTTTTTTGTGATATTTTAATATATCCATAAATGAAAATTGTTCGTTGTCTTCAGATTCCTCTTGTGCTTTTTCCATCTCTTGAAAGATTGGAGATTCATCTAAATGACGTCGTAAATATAAACCGACCAAACCAATTGGTGCAGCAATTAAGAAAGGAATACGCCATCCCCAGCTGAGCATTTGCTCATCTGTTAATAATAACGTCAAAATGGTAACAATTACCGAGGCAGCAATGTAACCTGAGAGTGTTCCAATTTCAAGACCACTACCGAGTATACCACGCTTTTTATCTGGAGAAGATTCTGCGATATAAACCATTGCTCCTGAATATTCGCCGCCTGTAGAGAAGCCTTGAATCATTCGAGCAATTAAAAGTAGTATTGGTGCCCATACACCAATTTGTTCATAGGTTGGTAGTAATGCGATGAATAATGTAGAAAGTGCCATTAAAATAATAGTTGTACTTAAAACAATCTTTCGGCCGTATTTATCTCCTATTCTACCAAAGAAAATACCTCCGATTGGTCGAACGAGAAAGGCCGCCGCAAATGTACCAAATGTTAGTACAAGTTGCAAACCACTATTATCCACACCTGAGAAGAATAATTGACTTAAAATTACCGCTAAATACGCGTATAATCCAAAGTCAAACCACTCCATTGCATTCCCAATGCCAGTAGCAATAACTGCTTTTTTCGCTTGTTTAGAATTGACAATATTAACGTCTTGAGGTTCAAAATTCAAATCATTATTTTGTTGCATATAGTAAAACAGCCCCTTATTTAATTTAACTTCTTTAAGCACACCTTCTCTTACTAGAATAAATTCAATACGAAGCACTTAAGGAAAAGCAACGTCTCCTTATCTGTTATTATTGTTTCACATAATTAATTATTTGTCCAACGAGATGCTTCCTAGATTAAGTAATTTACTATTTTAAAAAGCTGAAGAAGGCGCTATACGAGTACCTTTTTCAGCTTTTTATTTTAATATGTAAATTTATTTTTTTCACTCCTATTTGAATTAAAAATAAGGTGCTTTTTTATAAAGTTTTTTAAACACTCGCTATAGCTGATAAGCTATGAATACAGGAGATAAACTCATAAATAAATGCATCAATTTCTTCTTTAGTAATTATATATGGAGGAAGTAAACGGATGATGTTCCCTTGTGTAACATCAACTAACATTCCTTTCTCCATTAGCTCCACCTGTAATTTCTTAACATTTTCATTCTTATCATTCAAACTAATTCCAAACATCATTCCAGCATGACGTACTTCCTGAATATAATAAGAATTTTCTTTCTGAATTTCTTGCAATTTATCATTTAGATAGTGTGATGTTTCATACGCTTCTTGCATTAAACCATCGTCAATCAATGTATTTAAAACCGTTAACCCTAAAGCCGTTCCCATTGAAGAATGAGCAAACGTTGTGCCGTGATCTCCTGGTGCAAATACATCACATAACTTTTCACCTACAATAATTCCGCCAAGCGGTATCCCGCCTCCTGCTCCCTTACCAATTTGAATAATATCCGGTGTAATATTGAAATTTTGATAAGCAAATAGTTTACCAGTTCTCCCCATACCACTTTGAACTTCATCAACAATAAGAATGACATTATATTTATCACATAAGTTTTGAACACCATGTAAATATTCACCCGATAAAGGGTATATCCCCCCGCTACCTAATACAGGCTCTAGCATAATCGCAATTGGATTTTCTTTAACAATTGTTTCTTCTAATTGCTCTATATTCTCGCGCTCTACTTCATATACTGGAATCGATGTTTTAGGGAAATTTTGATATACACTTTCTTGTCTCGTAAAATGAAGTGCCCCTAACGTACGCCCGTGGAAGCTATTCTTCAGCACTACGATTCCTTCACGTTCCTCATGCGTATTCACTCTATATTTATCAATTAATTTCAACGTTGTTTCTGTCGCTTCCGTACCAGAGTTTGTAAAAAAGACTTTTCCATTTTTTAAAGAGCAATCAACTAATTTCTTTGCATACTCAATCGCAACTGGGTTTAAAAAATGAAATGGGAGATGCAGAGATTTCGTAACTTGTTCCATTGTCGTTTGCACGATTTTCGGGTGATTATACCCTAATACGTTCACTCCGACACCAGAAAATAAATCTACATACTCTTTACCATCCACATCATAAAGCTTGCACCCTTCTCCTCTTTCTATTGCAACCTTCGTACGACAATACGTAGGCATCATATATTCTTTATCTAATTGAAACCAATCCGACATTTTAAATTCCTCCTAGTTATTTTCCCTGTTTATTTATGTTCATTCTCTATAAAGTCATGTATAAATTCATTTTTAAGATTGTAATTTTAATAGTAATTTTCTTCCCGATATTCATTTTTCCATAATTTCTTCTATTTCAACAGGTCCACTACATACACGTTTTTTTCATCTAGCGGTCTATTACTATTTTGAACTTTGCGTGTCATACATAATCAAGGCTATAAAATCATATTTAGTAACAATGGAAAAAAAGATTTGGAGGCTATATCGATGGATGAAAACTATGATAAACAGGGACAATCTTTACTAGGAAAAGGCTTTAATGAAAATGGAGAACGTAATGAACAAGCTATACTTCACTCTCAAACAGTTGGTTCACGTGGACCTATTTTAAAACAAGATAATGTACTGCACGAGGCGTTACAAGAATTTATTCACGAAAAAATTTTAGAAAGACCTGTTCATGCAAAAGGATTTGGTGCATTCGGTTATTTTCAAACGATATATCCGATGTCTGAACATACAAAACTAAGCTTTTTACAAAATTCAAATGAGAAAGTTCCTGTTATGGTTCGATTTTCATTAGCTGTTAGTACTAAAGGAACACCTGATACTTCTAGAAATGTACGGGGTTTTGCTACAAAATTTTATACAAAAGAAGGCGTATTTGATCTTTTATGTAATCACCTTCCTGTCTTTTCTGTTCGTGATCCGATGCGTTTCCCTGAAACTATTAATGCGTTATTGCCTTCACCTAAAAATAACTTAATAGACCCTGATAGATTTTGGGATTTTGTTGCTAGAGCACCCGAATCCATTCACTTTGTTGTCCGTTTATACTCTGATGCTGGTACGGCAAAAAGTCTTCGCCACATCCCAGGACATAGTGTAAATACATATGTTTGGAGAAATGCTCAAGGTTATCGAAAGTATGTAAAGTATCATTGGTATCCATTTGAAGGTGTACAATTCATTACTAGTGAGGAAGCAAATAAACTGGCCGCCGAAAATCCTGATTATAGCGGGAAAGATTTATACGATACAATTGAGGCTGGTAAAGCAGTGGAATATGGTTTATATGTCCAGCTCATGGATCCTAAAGATGAAACACACCTTTCTTATGACCCTTTAGATGATACAAAAGTATGGGATGAAAAGGAGTATCCTCTTATACCAGTAGGCAAAATGGTATTAAATAAAAATCCTGAAAACTATAAAGAACAAGTAGAAAAAGTCGCTTTCTCCCCTTCTAATTTACTAGACGGTGCAGAACTATCAGATGATAAAATGCTGCAAGGTCGTGCTAACATTTATAGTGATTCTCAAAGAAGAAGAATTGGACCTGAATTTCGTAAAATAGCGATCAACCAACAGCAAGATTGGACACCTGCTAATCAAGCAACTAGCGGTGACGGAAGATACGTTGAAGGAAAACTTGAAAGAGCTTCTATAACTAAGAAAGACGACTTTGGGCAGCCTGGTGAATTTTATGAAAAGTTAACACAAATAGAGAAAGAACACCTTGCTGAAAATTTAGCTAGTGATTTGAACGTTATATCCGATGATATTAGGAAGATAGTTTTGGGGTATTTCGATCAAGTATCAACTGATTTGAAAACAAGCATTGGGACAAAAATGAAAGAGCATTAAGAAGATTAAAACATGCTTTACGAATGAGAATTCAAATCTATATTAATTATTTTCTTGTCAAAATCCAATGAGGTTATATAATTTAAAAATATAAAACCAATATACCCCTGTTCTAATTATAGAACAGGGGTATATTGAAGTAGTTTAATGTTTAACATTAAATACTTTATTTAACTAAAAAATGCGATAAGTAGCCTTTCAAAACAAACTATAGTAAATTATTTTACTTGCACTGTATAATTCCCTGTTCCACCGCCATACTTATATACACTTAAGTAATATTTCCCTGGCTTCGCATTATAATTTCCAAGCAATTTGTTTCCATCACGTTTAGTTGCATAAGCTACATAATTATTTAGATCTGATTCAGAATATAATACCCAGTTCATTCCAAGGTTTTGTTCGTTCGTAACAGAAATCTGTAAATCTTTTTGATCCTTTACATCGATAACAAATTTATCCCCCTGATCTTGATCGCTTAAGTTTCCTCTTAATAAAGTGTTCAAAGATAGTGGATTCGCTGTATCAAATGAATTATTCGGTTCTTTTTCTACAGCCGTACCTTCTTCCGTATTCACTCCGCTAAATACAATATCATATTCAAATTGTCCAGCATTATTAACACGGTAATTTACAAAATAAGCAGTCAATGTTTTATATCCAGTCCACTCTTTTCCTGAAAGACGTTTCAACATATCATTTGTTGCTTGATTCATCACTTTCCAGTCCTCAATTTCTCCTTTTGCCGCACTTCCTGTATATGTCCCCTGTAGTGTAAATGTATTAAAGAATTGTGATTTATTTTTTGTTACCTTCACATCTTTTAACTTTGCTTCATTTGTGATATCTGATGTAACATCCGAAATCGATTTTGGATCATGCTGCGCTAAGTACTCATCTGATACTTGTGGAATTGTATACTTATCGCGATTATCAATAAGCATTTGCATATAAGATTGATAGTCTTCATTTAATTTATTATCTTTGCTTAATGTAGAACGATATGCGTCGTAACTTGAAACATCATTTGCACGAATTAAATCATGCACTTTATCGAACATTTCAGGACGGTTATTATACATATATGATTGCAATGCAAACGAATAGTTATAAAAATCCCACGTTCCATATTTCGCATTTAATGTTTGTGCTGCTGTATAACGTTTTGCAGGATCATAAGATAATCCACCAATTATACTTTTTCGTGGTACTACACTATCTAATCGCGTTGAACCTGCAAAAAACTCTGCATTCCCTTCTTCAAACCATGTTAAACGTTCATTTTGATACATTTCCCCTTGGCCCCATAATCCCTGAACCTCGTATCTTCCCTGTAAGTAGTGTGTAAATTCATGGCGGAACAATTCTTCCAAACTATAAATACTTTGCTCTGGTGTACGTTCATATGTAAAGAAAGTTCCCGTTCCTTCAATGTACATTCCACCATTATTCGTTTCATATCCATACAATTGACGGTTAAATTGATATTCATCTGGACTATTATAAATAACCATCGTTAACACATCATCAACATGTCCACTTTCAAGTGGTTTATCACTACCAACTGTACGATAAAATTGAGAGCGTACTTCTTTTGCCGCCCAGTATAGACGTTTAATTTTCTCTTCGCTAACTTTATCCCCTGTTTTAAAGACAATAGCTCCATCATCAAACGTATACGTTTTCGGTAAATATTTCTTTTTACCCTCTTCTCGAATTTGATCTAAACTTATTGTTTTTCCGTTCGCATCTACTCCTCCGTAATTTGTAGTAATTTGTTCTGCTGCAACAAAATATTGCTCCCCTAAATGTGGATAAATCCGCATCGCTTCTGTAACAACTTGCTGGCCTTTTGTTGGTGTACTATAAAGCTTGCCTAATCGACCAGCATAGTAAATTCCATTATTAATTAACCATCCGTTTTTATTTGTTACAGTACCAATTAGTGCAAAACGATTTACTTCATTAATAAAGTTATCAATATTGCGATACCACATCGTATCTTTTGGCTCTTTTCCAGTCGTGTACATATCCGTCTGAATATCAAAGTCAATTCCCTTCATCAACTCATAAATAGCGTCTCCTTTCGTTCGGTCTTCAATGAAAGTTGCAAGATTATCGTTATATTGTTTAAAAATTTCACCTGCATATAAAACCGTTTCAACATCAGCCGATGCATTTCCAATTAATTTCCCATATGATGAAATAACTTTATTTTGTTCTGATGTACCAAGTTTGAAATTCGGATTTTTTGCAATTGTTTTTAAAGCCGGTAAACATTTATCATGGTAGCTACGCTCATTTAGTTTGCTTAATTCATCATGGTAAAAACCTAAATAAAATGCTGCACGTAGAGCTTCTACTAACGTTTCAATCCCTTTTGAATCATCTTTCGTATAAGTTTGACCTTGTTCTGCTAGTTTATTAATGATTGCTTGCATTCGGCTATCATCTTGATAGAACTTGAGACTATCACTATTAAACTGAAATAACTCCGGGATTTGATACCATTTAATCGTCACAAGAAGATCAGTTAATTGTTTGTTACTTAATTGATTTAACTCAGCCATCGAATACTTTTTTTCTTCAGCTAACGGTTTAACATCCTCGTTTGGTGCTAGCGGACGCTGCGATAAATCCGATAACTTTAACCGTTTTGTAAAAGATGCATTTTCTTGTACTGTTGAAGAGTGCGCCAACTCATCAACAGATTTCTGTATTCCTACCGGCTCCATTTGTAATACGCTCTTCACATTTTTCTCTTTTGTCTCTGCTTGAATTTGCAAACCATTACATGATATTGTCACTAGTCCCACACCAAGAATCAGCTTAGAAATTTTCGAATATTTAACCATACCATTGCCCCCTAATAATTTTAAAGAAAATTCAGAATATTAAAACCAGAACATACTTATTTGTATGTATTTACAGTTCCGCTATAAATACAAGTATGATCAATGATGCAATAGTAGCTTGTTTTATACTATTACGAATACAGATTCCTTACATACAATTCCCCTTCCTTACATTTAATACAAGCAAAAACTGTGCCAATGCTATTTCTTATGAATAGCCAACATTCTTTTATTAATACTGTAGAATAAAATATACATAGATGGTTCAGCACTGTATAAATCTTTTGACACAAAATCTAATTTTTATGAAGAATAAATTCATTGAATGTTATGTTCATTAGCCAGTAAATAATTTTCAACTAACAACATCCCAAATTTTTAAATCTCTCAAAAAAAGGTAAACAAACATATTACATAAAGCTAATATATTTGTTTACCTTTTCCTATTTCAAATCAACAGAAAATATCGTTTGATAAAAACAGCATTAATAAGTATTTTGTTATTCATTTCTCTTTTTCAGATAATCTTTTTCACATTGTAACGTTTTGTATTCCACTATTTTTCCTGGCTTCTTTTTCGTTTCGGTAACGATCCACTCCCCTTTTTCAAGTTTAAGATGTTTCATAACATTTGTATCGTCTATTTCTTTATAAAGTAAAAATGCTTCAAGCGGCTTTACAAACAACCTAGGCTCTCCTCTATATCCACCACTTTCAAAAGCTTTAGTTAACGAATTATAATAAGTATCATTTTCCCTTCCGCCATACATCAAATGCGCAGCCTCTAGGTCTCTTTTACTAATTTCCCAAAAACTATTTTCATCAATCTTTAAATCAAATGTAGATATAATGTCATTCATAATGTTTTTCACATACTTTTCATCACGAATTTTACTTTCTTCCAGACAATCTGAAGATAACCTTGGTGCATTTGACTGAGAATGTACCACATGCTGTATAGATACGCACAAAATAAATACACTTAAAACATACAATAGTTTTTTCATATTTAAGTATCACCTCAAATGATTTAGATACTATATTATTTGAGGTTTAGGATATTCTTATGCTAAGAATGAGTAAGGTCCTATAAAATAGATTTTTTATAGGACCTTTCCTTTTAATATTGATTTATCAGTTTCATCGGCGAAGCAAGTACCTTACTACTTTTCACATCATATAATCCTATAGGTGTTACCCGTATAAAAGGCAAGTGCGTCGCAGAAAAGAATAAAATCGTAAATGCTGGATCATTATAGGTGTATCCTCGCTCTTGTAGTAATTCCACCATTTTTTTCTCTTTCTGTATTAATTCACTCATTTTCAAATTAGACATAATCCCGAGCAATGGTAATGCAATTTCGTGTAACACTTCATTTCTTTCCGCTATTACTATACCGCC
Source organism: Bacillus sp. P4_E1 (assembly GCF_056401715.1). Classification (NCBI taxonomy): domain Bacteria; kingdom Bacillati; phylum Bacillota; class Bacilli; order Caryophanales; family Bacillaceae; genus Bacillus; species Bacillus sp. P4_E1. The sequence continues at coordinate 54,606 of NZ_JBFUIV010000007.1, read as the reverse complement.
ACCTAGCTCTTTTACTCTATGAAAAGCTGTAAGCATATCTTCTTTCCTTTTTCCAATAAGAATGATGTCACCTGTACCGGAATAAGAGCTAGCAAGACCTCCTAATCCATTCGCAAAACCTTTCACAACTGTATTCACTCGCCAAGTGCCATCACGAGCAATCATCATAAGGAAACATTCATCATGCTCAATAGAAAGTTCTTCACCGTTTAAGTCGATTTCAGTTACATATGGTTTTGAAATAACATCATTTAATAATTTTATACCTGTTGTTTCAGAAAAAATCATATCTTCTTTCTTTAAAGACCAGTCTAATGATAATGGAGTTACTTTGAATTTACTCCAGTCTATATGTAATGATGCATTTTTGTTTATTCCGTCACGCTTCATCCATTTCCCCTTTGCAATTACACTTATTGGAATCGGATTTTCTTTACTTTCCAAAATATTAATATTTGCAATTCTTCCTGTCGCGATCGCGCCGTGTAAATGCTCCATATTATAATAACGAGCAATGTTATAGCTTGCCATATTATAGGCATCAATTACTGGCATTCCTTGCTTTATCGCGATTTCTATCATCCTATTCGTCATTCCGTTTTCATAAAATGACGGATGTGAACCATCTGTTGTGAACATGAATCTATCAAATTGCTTGACACCTAATTCCAGCAATTCTTTCAGTAAAACTTCTAAATCTGGACGGATAGAAGAGTTTCTAAGAGTAACGGTGTAACCTTGCATAAGGCGTGTTAATGCTTCCTGTCCTGTCATCGCTTCATGATCGCAATCAGTACCTAGTAACTTTAACTTCGCTAACGTTGATTCAGACGCACCGGGAAAATGACCTTCTACTTTTTTCTGTAAGCGCTTTGTTTCCTGTACCCAATTTAACATCTCATCATCGCCATTTAATAGTTTTGGCCATGCTGTTAACTCGCCGCCTTGAAGAACCGCTTCATGCTTTAGCCACTCTATTATTTCTTCACTATTAAATAAAGATTCACCATTTTGCAGCTCAGTTTGTCCATCAAAACGACACCACCAATACATACTTGCTGGAATCTTTTCAAATTCATCTAATAAACGAAATGCTACTTCACGTTGTAACGTGAAAAATAAAGTTAAATTATCATTAATGAAAGTCGTTGTCCCAAATTGCATCGCATAATTTGCTAAAGTCTCTGGATTATATAATTGATATGGATGTGCATGCGGTTCTATGTAACTAGGAACTACATACTTTCCATTACAATCAACGACTTCACATTCATGTATTTGCTCTGGTAATTTTTCTCCTACATATATAATTCGGTCATCATAGATCCAAATATTTGCTTGCACCCACTCGCGCATATAGGAATTTAAATATGTTGCATTCTTGAATAAAATGTGCGGGCTTCTTGTGCCATCTATTACTTCAACATGTTCTCGTAATTGTGTGTTACTCCATCTAAACTGATTTTGTCCCAATGTATTTCACTCCACATCAATTTCCTTTTATTTATTAAAACAAAAATAATTAACTAACTAAAGTATTCTCCATTCATAACTCCCCTGTATATCCCCTATACCCTTTATTATATGGAATGATTACAAAAATGACAATTTTCAAAATTTACAAACATACCTCTTTGATCCTCAATAAAAAGGATGTCTTGTAACCGACATCCTTTTTTATACTAAACTATAAGATTGAATTACACTTGTATCCGTATTTATGTTCTACATATACTTGATTGCTGCCATACCATGAATGCTAATACTGTCCTTTAAAGCAGTATCTCATTCGCTTTCTTTTCATCTATTTCTTAAATTCAATTTGCATCATTTTATTAAACTGCGTATTAATATCAATCGCACCTAAAGAGTTAATACTAATAGCCAATGTATGTTTGCCTCCAATTGCTCCCCCAGCAAAAGTGGTAAATCCAGGAATCCCTCCTGTATGCCCCCAAACTGAAACACCGTTTGGAAGCTTAGTCTCATAGATTCCAAGACCATATCCATGGCCAAGTTCTTTAATCCCTGTAGGAACTGTAGTAAGCATTTCTTTTAGCTGCTTTTCCTTCAGTAACTTACCTCCAAGTAAAGATGAAAAGAATTTGTTTAAATCGTCCGCATTAGAAATCATATCTCCAGCTGAATTAGCTATACTTGGATTATAATACGTCATGTCTTTCAATTCACTTGTTTCTTCTATTTTCATATAACCACGAGCATGATCCTTTCCTGGAATAACGGGTGAATTCCCTGGTAAAAACGTATTTGACAGATCCAAAGGTTCAATAATTCGCTTTTCAATTTCTTCCGCATAACTATTTCCAGTTATTTTTTCAATAAGCATTCCCAATATTACGTATCCTGTGTTTGAATACAGCCATCCCTTACCTGGTGAAAAATCTGGAGGTAGAGAAAGTCCTATTTTCACTATTTCTTCTGCTGTATACGTTTTTCTCGAATTCATTATGTCAGCATCTTTTGACTTTAAGTATTCAGCTATACCACTCGTATGATTCAAAAGTTGACGTATCGTAATTTGATTGCCATCATACCCATTACCTTGAATGAGACCCGGTAGCCACTTTTCAATTGGATCGTCAAGTTGCACGCGATTTTCTCCTACTAATTGAAGAACAGTCGTAGCGGTAAAAGTCTTCGTCACACTCCCAATCCGAAAACGATAATCCGATTTCATTGTTTTCTTTGTATTTAAATCCGCGACGCCAGCAGTATAACTACTAATCTTTCCATTGTTAGACGTCTTCGCTAATATTCCTGGGGTTCCAAGCTGTACTGTTTCCTGCATTACTTGTTTCCAACCATTCCGATTCTTTTGATCATGTGATTGTGACGGACTAGATAAATTTTGAACAGACTCTGCTTTCACAGTAAAACCTGGTGTGATTAGAGTAGTACCCGCTAATAAAACTGCCAAACTTGCTAACTTAATTGAATTACATTTTTTCATAAGGCTCCCTCTCCTCTATTAATATAGGATTAATTCAAGTTATACTTTAATCCTATATGATAAAACTCTCTTTTTTCTTATCCATTCCTTACGAAATACTTACGTTCAAATTTTGATACGATAAACTGAGAAAGAGCTATGCATGAAAATAAAAAGGGCATATAAAATAAGGACAGCCACTTAACTGCCCTTATTTTCATTTCACCTCGTCTTTATTATTTTTAAGATGATTCATTAATTATGTTCGTTTCAAAGGTACATATATGTTTGTTCCAGTAACATATCTTTTTCCCAATCGAATTATCTTATAAATTTAAGGAGTTCATATTAAGATTAACAATAAAAAAGAACGTGTTTTCAATTTATCAAAACACGTTCTCTTACATACTTAAAACCCTATATCAACTTTTCATTTCATTCACTTCTTTAAACTACTAATCTTTATTCAGTTTTACCATCCTGCACTAGCGTTCATGCCATTTCCAATAATAGTAAGAAATAGTGGCCACAATACTGGTCCTAACGTAAGAAGTAAATTTAGAAGTATAAGTAATCTATATACCCCGGGAAAATTTTGATCTTTACGATTTACAAATACTAAAATAACTAATAATATTATGGTCGTTAAAAATAAAAGTAGAGTTAGCAACCAATACCAAACCATTAAACTGAGACTCCATGGTGTTAATAGCTCGTGTATTATACCAAATATGATTCCTAATACTCCAAAACTAAAGGTAGTAACTGTTGATTTTATAAGCACTATATTTAATGTTTTTTCGTATGTATTTTTACAATATAAATCTATTAAAGTGTATAAAGATAAATATGCCATTAATACACCTATCCAAGACAATAACCAGTCTCCGCCTCCTCTAAATAACATGAACAGCAACCAACACATCCCTACTGCAGAAAAAGTAAAGGAAATAAGTATGCTTTTCAATACCGGTTTCATTATATTTTCACACCCTTAAAAATAAATTATAAGTTTTTACTAAACTCATGTAATTTTTTATTAACATGCTACCCATTAATCGTTTAGCTCTAACGTATCCTTTTTTCATTCTATATTAATAAAACAAAGATACACTCATGAACAATTAAAGAAGCAATACTCTACAAAGAGTTCCATATAGCTTGTATATTCTTTTTCCATTGGTAGAGATATTAAAAAATTAAGTATACATTAACATGCAATTAAATATAAGTAAATAAAAAAGATGACCTCAGCATACGCCAAAGTCATCTTCTATAACCATATTATTTTACTAGTTCACCGCTATAAACCTTTATATCAAGCGGAGCAGTTAAAAACTGTGATGCTTTACTAACGAAAGATGTGAAGTGTTCACTCGTATTATGACTCGCAACTGCTGCTTCATCTTTCCATACTTCTACCATCGTATAAACACTTTCTTTTTCAGTATCTTTATATAAATCGTAAGATACATTTCCACTTTCTTCTCTTGAACCATGAAGTAGTGGCTGAATTTCTTCTAAAAATGATTGTTGTTTTGCTGGATCTACTTGAAATATTGCGTGAATAATAATCATGGTGTTTCCCCTCTCATATCTCACTTATTTCTGTTTTGTTATAAAATTACTTCCACTCAGCAACTTTTTCAATTGGAAGACGTACTGATGGATAACCACTGTCAGCAGCTTTTCCGATTGAAATTAACATAACTGGTACGTGACGCTCTTTGTCTAATCCGAAAGCTTCTGCGATTTGGTCTTTTTCAAATCCACCAATTGGGCAAGTATCATAGCCGTGAGCACGTGCTGCTAACATAAATTGCATCGCTACAAGACCACCGTCAATTAGTACAGTATCTTTCATTACTTCTGGTGTAACCATTGAGAAGTAACCTGAAAGTTTTTTCATTTGATCTTCTTTTACTTCAGCTGGCATAAGTCCGCGCTCTACTGCTGTACCGTAAATTTCTTCTGCGTTATCAAAGTTGTTTAAGTCACCAAATACAGCAATCATCGCTGAAGATGTTTCTACTTGAGATTGATTGAATTTTGCAAGTGGAGCCAGTGTTGCTTTTGCTTCGTCACTTTCAATAACAAGGAATCTCCATGGTTGCATGTTTACTGAAGATGGTGCAAGTGTTGCTTCTGTAAGAATTTCAGTCATTTCTTCTTTGCTAATTTTCACTGAAGGATCGTACTTACGGATTGAACGGCGTCCTGTTAAAATTTCGTTAAAATCATTTGTTTTTACTGAGTTAGTCATAGTTGTATTCTCCCTTTTTAAAGTTCTTTTATATTTTCTTGAATGCGGTCTAACATCGTTAAAAGATTGTCGCGTTCTTCTTCACTTAATCCTTTAAATGCTGAAGTAGCGAAACGCTCTTTTTCCTCTTGATACACTTGAATTTTATTTCGCCCCTCTTCTGTAAGAGAAACTAACGTAATTCTGTTATCATCTGGATTTTTACGTCTTGTAATCATTCCGTTTGCTTCCAGCTGTTTTAAATGCCTCGTAATCGCGGCATTATCAATATTCACTTCTTGCTGAAGTGCTTTTTGACTAATTTCATCTACTTCATATAACTGAAGTATAAGCTCTAGTCTAGATTGACTCATACCTGTACACCCTTCAAACTTCGAACTTACTTCTTTATTTAGAAAGTGTAATTTATATAAAATTATTGCTTCTTTTGAGCATGAACTTGTCAAATTACCCCTCCTTCACATGCAAAACAAAAACATTTGATGCATCAATAGTTGATATGTCAATTAATATAATCTATATCGATTTATAATGCAAGCATTTTGTTTTCACTATTTATTTTTTTGAAATTCGTCTATTAATATTTTTCCAAAATAAGGCGTTTTATGACGTTACAAAAAATGTAAATTACATTATAATAGTAATAATTTAAATGACTGGAGAGTGATTGTAATGCGGCAATACACAAATAGAAATGAGGAAATGAAAATGGAAAATGAAATGAGGATATTTATATATGACAACAATAAATATAGGGATTGTCGCGCACGTAGACGCTGGCAAGACGAGTTTGACTGAGCGAATTCTTTATGAGACGAATGTGATTAAAGAAATTGGCCGAGTAGATAGTGGCAATACGCAAACTGACTCAATGGAATTAGAAAGACAACGCGGAATTACAATTAAAGCATCTGTCGTTTCTTTCTTTATTGACAGTTTAAAAGTAAATGTTATTGATACACCTGGACACGCTGATTTTATCGCTGAAGTGGAGCGATCATTCCGTGTTTTAGACGGTGCCATTTTAGTTATATCTGCCGTTGAAGGTGTGCAAGCACAAACAAAGATTTTAATGCGGACATTACAGAAATTAAACATACCTACTATATTATTCGTAAATAAAATTGATCGTAGCGGTGCAAATACCGAAAAAGTTATGAAGCAAATAAAAGATGTTCTTTCAAATGAAGCATTACCCTTCTACTCTGTCCTAAACGAAGGAACGAAAGAAGCCCGTATCATTGCATACAAATCATATGACGACTGTATAGAACTGTTAGCACCATATAATGAATCGTTACTTGCGTCATATATAAATGACGAAATCGTACCGGACACACTATTAAAAGAAGAACTCAATAAACAAATAGCGCAAGCAAATGTGTTCCCTATCTTTTTCGGTTCAGCGATGACAGGTATGGGAGTAACTGAACTGCTCGAAAATATTTCAGACTTATTTCCAGCTAATAAGTTTGCAGAAAATGAAATATTATCCGGTGTTGTGTTTAAAATTGAACGGGAATCTTCTGGGGAAAAGATCGCATATGTAAGAGTTTTTTCTGGTCGTTTACACGTTAGAAAATATGTTGATATTCAGCGTAGTGAGTCTCTACCACATAAGGAAAAGATTAAAAAAATGTGCATATTTCATAATGGAAATGCAGTTCAAGCCTCTACTGTTCATAGTGGAGAGTTTTGCAAAGTATGGGGACTTACGAATATTAAAATTGGTGATATTATCGGTGAGTGGACGGATTATATAAAAGATATTCACTTTGCCGAACCGCAAATGGAAGCTGCTATTGAAGCAGTACCTAAAGAGCGAATTCATGATCTATACGCTGCACTTATGGAGCTATGCGAAGAAGATCCGCTCATTAAAGTGTGGAAAGATGATATTCATAATGAACTATATATTCGCCTTTTCGGGGAAGTACAAAAAGAAGTAATTGAAACAACACTTTTTGAGAAATATAATTTGCAGGTTACTTTCTCAAATACGCGGGTTGTATGTATTGAGAAACCCATTGGCATTGGGAATTCTGCTGAATTAATGGGAGAAAAAACGAATCCATTTTACGCGACAATCGGCTTCAAAGTTGAACGTGGTGAACTGAATTCTGGCATAACATATAAGTTAGGTGTTGAGCTTGGATCATTGCCTTTAGCATTTCATAAAGCGATTGAAGATACAGTATTTCAAACGTTAAAACAAGGTTTGTACGGATGGGAAGTTACGGACATTATCGTCACGTTAACACATACTGGTTATGCAAGCCCTGTTACAACAGCAAGTGACTTTAGAAATTTAACACCACTCGTTTTAATGGATGCTTTAAAGCACGCTGAAACATGTGCATTTGAACCAGTAAACGAGTTCGAATTAACTGTACCGGAGCACGCAATTAGTACCGCAATGTATAAGCTTGCTGCTATTCCAGCAACTTTTGCAGAGCCTACGTTGCATAATGATTCTTACCATTTAACAGGATCATTACCTGTTGCAAAAATAGAGGATTTTAAACGAATGCTCCATTCATTTACTGAAGGAGAAGGTATCTTTATAACAAAGCCAACTGGTTTCACAAAGCTGACGGCTCCCTTCCCTACTCGAAAACGTGTTGACTTTAATCCGCTAAATCGGAAAGATTATTTACTTCATGTGTTGAAGGCTTATTAAATAAAAAAGAGGTGCCATTCGCACCTCTTTTTGCATGTATTGATAGGTTAGTTTTTCCTAACAACTTCTTTAAGTTTTTCTATTATTTTTGCTATCGCTTCGATCGAATTCTCGGTTTCAAATTCTCCAACATTTACAGAATGGTTAGCGTTTTTGACAACTTCAATCTGTAAATTCGTTTTATGTAACTGATTTATTTGATTTGCATTATATTGATGATCTTTGTCTCCGATTACTAAAAGCCCGTCGTGATGACTATGTAAGATAGAATCAAAAATCGAATCAACAGTTAGTAATGGTGTAAGCAATATCATTTTTGAATGTGCAAATTCTTCTCTCTTCAATAAATCATTCGCAATCGGGATTGTTCCGAGTGATTTCCCTAAAAACATCGAATCGTTGTATTGTCCATTTCTTAGCACTTCATTAATGATAGGATTAATATCATCCACCATTACTTTCGTTACTTCTTCCATTGGTTTTTCCATTAATTGTCCATCGTAGGAATAATGAATATGTACTACATCTATTTTATTTTCAAGCATAAGCATCGTTGCATAATAAAATAACGGCTTGTCATAATTGTAGCCTGAACCTGAGAACATAAAACAAATTGTATTAGAACCTTTTTCGATATGTGTGTAACGAATGACTTTATCATCTATATGTATCTCTTTTTTAGTCCCCTTCACCGTTTTCCCCTCCAAGCACGCTTACTTTTGTAACACGATATGTTCTGTATGAACTGATACATCCTTTACTTTATCTTTTATAAACGCTGGCTGTAAGTTATATGCATGTAACTCTTCTACCGGCACCCACTTAAATAAATATTTTCTACCTTCTTCTTCAAGAATATATTGATCCGCCCCATTTGCAGGTAATTCATGCAATTCTACTTCATAATAAAAACTAATCTCATGAAACTTTCGCTCAGAAAGTGTAAAGAAGTTTTCTACTGACCATATTAATCTCTTCACTTCAATAGGTACGCCTAGTTCTTCTGCAAGCTCTCGTTTTAACGCATCTTCACTATTTTCTAGCATTTTCACTCTTCCGCCTGGTACGTACCAATACTCTTCACCTTCATCTTGAAGGATAAGTATTTTATTATCATATTTACAAATTGCTCCGACTCGGTAATTAAAACATGTTTCTTCTACTTTAAACGTAAGATCCATCCTGAATGCCCCCTATATATTATTTAAATATCAAATCATTACAAAACTATTATGTATGTGCTGTACAAATAAGATTACTAAATTTTTCTATTGTATTCAATGATTTTCGAACTTTCCGAAAACTACACTTACCTTTTCGTCATTACAGGTATTTATACATATGTTACAATCACAATGCACACTAGAAAAGCAATATGGGGGTACGAATGGAAACGTTATTAATCCAGCAAACTGAGAAATCAAATAAGTTTTGGAAAATCGTTGTGAAAGAAAAAGACTACGTTGTGTTTTACGGAAAAATTGGCACAGCTGGTAGTGTAAAAGCGAAAGAGTTTGAAACAGAAGAAGAGTGTATAAAAGAAGCTAATAAACTAATCACTTCTAAACGAAAAAAAGGATATACAGACCCGTGTCTTGGGGAAGATTACATAAAAGAAAAAACGATAACAGAAGAAGAATTCTGGGAACTTCTTAATCGCGCAAAAACAAAAGGTGAAGATCAAGAAGAACAAATAGAATGGCTTACTTCTCATCTCGCTAAACGTACAGTACACGAAATTGTCGCTTTTGATACGCATATGCATCACATATTAAAAGACTCGTATACGTCTCGTTTATGGGCAGCAGCTTATATTATTATGGGTGGCTGTTCGGATGATTGTTTTGATTACTTCCGCGGATGGTTACTATATCAAGGAAAAGAAACATACGAAGCGTGTATCGAAGATCCAGAAAGGTTAATTTCTGTATTAGACAACTTGAGTGAATATGATGTTCCTGAAATCGAAGAACTTTCGCTATATTTCGGACAAGAAGTATATGTGGAGAAGACTGGGGACGAAGATGATACATACTTTACGCTATATCATGTCTTATCCAATGAAAAATTCGACGATATAGATATTGAATTTGACTGGAATGAAGATGACGAAGAAGGTTTGAAAAAGATGTTTCCTAGGTTATGGGAAATGTATGGGGAAGAACCGATTGAATGGTAGATAAATATTAGGACTCTGTTTAACCAATAGACAGAGTCCTGTTTTCATAGAATCCTTATTTACACTCTCTTTGTTTCATTCCACTTATCTAACAGCTCCTTTTCTCTTTCAATTGAAATACCTGCTTTTAATTCCCATTCGTCCACACTCTTCATCCACTCATACACATCTGTAACTGTATGTTCTAAACTTCTAAAAGTAAGTCCTTCTTTAATAGCTCTTTCAATACTAATAGAAAAACCACCTTTCCACGGCTTTGTCTCACCTTCTAATGAAAAAGTTTCAGGAAGCCATAGTGGCATCTCTGTCCAAGGCTGTACTTTATGTTCATTCATAAACGATTCATCTACCCAAACGAATGCAGCATCACTATTCGTAACCTTTTTACACGTATTTAATAGCTCTTCCATCGTCAATTCATAGTTCGGACCTGTAACATTGAATGTACCTACTTTATTGTTTTCTGCCATGTTTAGTCCAAAGCTTGCGACGTCATTTATATCAACGAACTGCACTGGACGGTCTTTCCTTCCTGGAACTAACACTTTTCCTCCCTTTTCTACACGCCCAATCCAGTATGGAAGCCGATCTGTATAATCAAACATCCCTGAAAGAAGTCCTGCTCTTACATGTAAAACACGCCCCGGCCAATACTTCTCTGCTTCTTTTTCACACAATACTTTCAGCGCACCGTAATACTCATAAGGAGAAACTTCACCATTCTCCACAGCCTTTATTTGATCGCCCGTTGGTTCGGGTTGTAATATATAATCTTCTTTTATATGATGCGGAATCCAATCTTTATAAACGGAAAGACTTGAAATGAATATATAATGCTTTATATTATCCCGTAACACTTCTCCGACATTTCTAATGTGATGCGGAGAAAATCCACACGTATCTACGACAACGTCCCATTTTCGATTTTCTAAACTTGAAACATCATTATTTCTGTCACCGATTAACTGCTCTACTTCTGGAAAAACTTCTTTATTCGTTCCACGATTAAATAATGTAACTTCATGCCCTCTTTTTAATGCCTCTTCTACAAAAGCTCTTCCTAAAAATCGTGTACCACCTAGAATTAAAATCTTCATTGTTCTCCCCCATTCGTGATTGAAAATCCTTTCTTTTGTTAAACGATTTTTTGCTGTGGAAAGTTACGGGGTTAGTCTAACTTTTTCTACAAGTTCAACATATGTAATTTCCATTTCATATATAATTAAAATATCGGATATTTGATTAATCACTTATACATGTAAGTAGGTGAACAATATTAATAAAAGCATAGTTTATCATTCAACATTATGTATGTATTGCCTCACATCTCTTGTATATATTATCTTACTGAACATAGAAAATGGTCGTAATTATTTAGGGTTTACGATGGTTATTCCGCTTTTAGCTGCTATTTTATATCAGAAATTATATAAGAAACAAAAAATAGTTCATACATTTGGAATTTCACGTCCAAAAATAAGAACATTAATTTTCTCCATTTTATTCCCAATACTTCTAGGTCTATGTCTGCATTTCTATTTTTATATTTATAATATAAAATTCTTATTTAATCATTGTAATGAATTAGGATTTCTCCTACTCATTGGTCTTACAATTGCTGCCTTGTCTGCATTTTTAGAAGAAATCATATGGCGCGGAAATTTTCATTACCATTTACGAAAAAAATATTCATTAAAACAAACAGCAATCATTACTGCATCGCTTTGGTCTTTATGGCATTTACCAGTATCAATCTTTTATAAAAACTATGAATTATGGTTTGTAGGAATATTAAGCTATCTCTCGTTATTATTTATATTATCTATAATTTTGACGTATACGAGAGAGTATAGCCATTCTGTGATAACACCTGCAATTTTACATGGCATGTTTAATGTATTTTATTTAACAGATGGAGTAGAAACAAAATGGGATATTAGCCTAATGGAATTAATTAAATTTATCTTGCTGGTAATTGTGTTTGGCATGATGTATCTAATACATCGAAAAGTTAAAAGTACCTAAACAAATTATAAAGTACTTCAACACCTATTCAATAATCGTATAGGTGTTGAAGTTTTCTAATCTTAGTTGCTCAACTTAGTTAATACAACACTTTTTTCTATCATGAAGAACAAGACAAGTTTAACTAAACCTTTCATTCTTATTTTTATAAAAATAACCATATTAATCTTTGAAATAAGGAAATATGCACTCTTTAATTAACTTCCATCTATCCTCTGCATGCGGTATGACTTCAGAAGCAATCGCCACCACCAGTTCCTTCTCTGGTACGCAGCAAATCACATTCCCACCATCGCCCATTGCACAGTATGAAAAGATTCCATCCTCTTCTCGTAACCACCATAGGTAACCATATTGATTTTGATTCATTGTTGTCGATTCTCTTATCCATGATTTTGATAGTATTTGTTTTCCATTATGAATACCTTCATTCAAATACAGCTGTCCAAACTTAGCCATATCTCTAGCTGCTAACGTAAGTCCCCATCCGCCAGTTGAAATACCATTTGGATCGTGAACCCATCCCTTTACATCTTTTCCGAATAAGTCATCAAATCCAAATGCTTTCATATTGTAGTTTGGAATTTCTCTTATGCCGATAGGCTGGAATAGATATTCGTTCGCAAACTCACGAGCACTTTTCCCTGTTACACTCGTAATAATTGCTGATAGTACATGTGCGCCTGCCGATGAATATTTAAAAGGTCCAATTTCTCCACCTTTTCCTGCCCTATTTAACGTATACTTCACCCAGTCCATTTGTGTACATAGTTCTTCTAACGGTTCCTGCCAGTCTACATAAGGATATGGAGCTGTCATTGTAAGTAGATGCCGAACTGTTACTTCAGATGCCTTAAGATTATATTCAGGAAAAAACTCTATTACTTTTTGATTAACACTTTTGATATATCCTTTATCTATACATATCCCAATTAACGCAGAGATTATCGTTTTTGTGACCGATGCTACATGACATGCATCATCTGGACCGTAACCATTATAATAATTTTCAAAAACAACATTACCTCTCTGCACTACTAACATACCATTAATATTTTTGTATTCTTCTTTTATAATGCAATCTAACTCTTCAGCAGTTTTCATCGTTCTTCCCCCTTAATCTATGATTAAAAAGGTTCGATAGGTACATATATATCAACTATATGTTTATGTTCGGGATGCTGCCTTGGATCATTTCTATATACTTCGAAAGGATACGAATCTTTCGGTTTATATCCGCTATTTGGCAACCATTCACCGTACAAGAAATTCCATGCTCCTTTATATTCATCTCGGAATATTTCAAAATGACCTACCGCATACTTTCCAGAAGGTATTACCATTATTCCAATGTCGCTCGTTTCTACTGCGGACTCATCTGGAATCGTTATACATAGACTTGTTCTTAAATGATAGTCCTCAGTAAATTCATGATGATCGTGGTAAATGGTTAATACTTTCGTACCCTCAAATACATGATAGTTTTGCTCCGCTGCGTAATGAAATAGTTTTTCTATCATTTTCGGAAAGTCTATAGCTAAATCTTTATATGTACCTACATGTCTTATGTATGCGACGTTTACTTTGTCCGCTGCTACAATTTCGACCTCTCCTCGAACCTTCTTACACTCATTGTATTGAGAATCTTCGCTAACGTCTTTGCAATTCTTGCTATTGTGATTTCTATAGTGAGACGGACTTACTCCGTAATAACTTTTAAATGTACGGGAGAAAACTGCTGAATCTGTGAACCCGAAGTAATACGCAATGTCTGTAATCGTCATATCTGTACGATAAGTAAGAAGGTGTGTTGCCCTCTCTAACTTCAAACGATTCACATACCGAGATAACGGCTCATCCATCATCCCTTTAAAAATTCTATGAAAATGAAATTTTGAGAAGCCTGCCACATTAGCTAAATCTTCAATTGAAAGTGAATCATTTATATGTGATTCTATATAGTCTTGCACTTTATAAACACGTCGTAAATACTCGTTTCTACTTTGAGAACTCTCCATATTTATCCCTCCTCACAACAAAAAGGCTAACTTTACGTCAGCCTACTTTACACATTTTTTAAAAATAAAACTCTACTCCCGCCGTTCCCATCATAATTTGTATGTACGGATACACCTTCTATTTCATCATCCCCATCTTCAATTTGAAATCCGATTTCTTGATGAAATTCAATCGACTTTTTATTAACTGGTGACGTTATCGCTTTTACAACTTTACGGTTATTTGCACGAGCGACATCGAAGAAATAAGAATATAACGTCGATGCGATTCCTTTTCGTCTAAACTTCGGATTTACACCGATAAAATGAACGTACGCTTCATCTTTATGCGTTTGCGAAAAAAATCCAAATAAGAAACCTAACGTTTTTCCATCTTCTTCAATGATAAAACTCGTTTCTTGAAAATGGACGAAAAACAACTTCGGCAACATACTAGCCATATCTCTTCCGCCCCACCAATCATTTAATACAGAATGAATCTTTACATAATCTTCCCCTTGAATGTTTCTTACTCGCATGTATTTCTCCCTCTCACTCACTTCATTTTTTCATATATTTTAATAACCGTTTCGACTAACAGAATGAATACCCAAATACCTGAAAATACAAGAACAGACTGGAATATCGATCCAATTATCATAACACCAACTGCACCTGTTATTGAAAATGATATTCCACCAAGCACTGGATCCTGTATAAGTGCTCCAGCAGAAAAAGCAGTTATAATAGATACCATTAAATAAATAACACTCATTATTTTTAATATTTTTATAGAAAGATACGAAGTTTGTTCTTCTTCCACTTGTGATAATTCGATTTCCCCGCTCGCAATTCCTTTTTGTAGACAATCTTCACACAAAAATTCTTCCTTTATTTTTTTACCCCCATGTATTGTACCCGTTATTTCTTTACACCTTGAACATTTTCGATTTATCATGTTGTTATCACTCCACTCCTATAAGATTATACTTATATAATTCCATATTTGTCTTAATATTCCTTTTATGTATTTTATAGAGAAAGGTCGTGTTTTATGATTTCGAAACTCACATTTGGTTATAAAAAACCTACTGTTCAGTATGTATTACGGCCAAGCTGTTATGCGGTTATTTTTGATCCAACTACTTCAAACATAGCTATCATTCAAAATGGAGAACGTTATTTTTTACCCGGTGGCGGTATGGAAGGTACGGAAACGAAAGAAGCATGTTTGCATCGTGAATTACTAGAGGAATTAGGTTGGGCGATTGAAATTGATCGTTATATCGGTAATGCAGCACGATATTTTTATGCCGAAAAAGAAGATACATATTATTTAAATGATGGGTTCTTTTACATTGTACAAAAGATACATGAAGTTGAAGTTCATGAAGAAGACCATATTTTACAATGGATGCCTCCATCGCTTGCTATAGAACATTTACTTCATGATCATCAAAAATTGGCTGTTGAACAAGCACTTTTATTACGAAATAAAAAATGATCTCCTTCTATATGAAAGAGATCATTTTTACTACTAACTTACTTTTTTCAAATTGAGAGCTGGCTTTTTGATTCCGCCTTTTTTTACAACATATAAACCGATAAAGATAATAAGACCGCCAACTAGTTGCATCATGTTTATTTGCTCTCCAATAGTTACAGCCGCAAAGATAACTGCGAACAATGGTACGAGATACATATAAACCATTACTTTCGTTGAGCCTATTTGACTAATACCGACATACCACATTGCTAGTCCGAAGATGGTCGCAAAGATGATTGAATATGCTAGTGATCCCCAGCTTGGCATATCTACTGGCCACGTTAATGTATTTACGTTGAATAAACAGTATATAACGAGAGGTACAATTCCAATTAAAGTAGACCATGATGTGACTCTCATTGCGGAGTATTTTGTGATAAGTGGTTGCGCTAAAATGGGATACCATCCCCACGCAATTGCTGCGACTAATCCAATTACATTTCCGAGCCACGCATACTCGTATGTAGCTCCTCCCGTATGCCCTGTTAATAAAACGAATGCTGCACCAATAAACGCTACTATTGAACCAATTTGTACTTTCATCGAAAAACGTTCTTGTTTGTGCAATACTGCTAATATCCCTGTAAATATAGGTGACATCGCAATTAATAATGAGGCGTTCGTTGCTGAAGTATATTTCACAGATAGCATAAACATCGTTTGATACATTGTCGTTCCAACGATACCGACTGCTAGTAATCGTAACCAATCTTTTCTTTCAATGCGAAGTGAGCGTTCCATTAAAAATGTAATAAGTAATAATACCGGTGATGCTACTAAAAATCGTAAACTATTAAATTGAATGGATGACATATATGCCACGCCATACTTTCCAATTGTATAATTTGCTCCCCATACTAATGCTACTGATACTAGGAGCCATTCCATTTGCCATCTTTTCATCCGAATCTCCCCTTCCCTATTTAGCATAGTAAAATTGGCTGGATATAACACCGTCCAATTGGCTGTTTTTTTACCCAGCCAATTTGTTATACTTAATGTATATAAGATTTGCGGAGGCGTTTGTATGGAATGGAAGCTAGATAACGACAGTAAAATCCCAATTTATCAGCAAGTTGTTGACTTTATTGAAAAACGTATTACATACGGAGAACTTCCCCCAGGTAGCTTCCTCCCTTCAGAACGGAAATTAGCTACGCAGTTAAATGTAAACCGAAGTACGGTAACAACTGCTTATAATGAACTACGTGCTATGGGAATTGTAGAAAGTACGACTGGTAAAGGTACACGTGTGAGTACACATATGTGGGGCGTTTCTCCAACATTAACGCCGAACTGGAGAGGTTTCATAGAAGGTGGTACTTTTTTACCAAACTTACCGTTACTTCGCCATATTCGGGCAGAAGTACAACAAAATGAGAACATTATAGATTTCGCAAACGGAGAGCTCGGTTGTAATCTCTATCCTCACGATCAACTACAAACGATTTTACGAGAACAACCGTTAACGCAGTCATTAAGTTACGATCATCCCCAGGGGTATCTCCCGCTAAGACAAGCGGTAGTAAAATATATGAAGGAATATTTAAAAGTTGAAGCGACCGAACAATCGATTATGATTACATCCGGCGCCCAACAAGCACTTCACCTTATCGTACAATGTTTATTAAATCCAGGTGATGCAGTCGCTTTCGAAAGTCCATCACACTGTTATTCATTACCGCTATTCCAATCAGCAGGTATTCGTATTTTCCCGTTACCTGTCGATGAACACGGTATTAATCCAGATGATGTGCAAGAGTTATATAGAAAACACCGTATTAAAATGATCTTTTTAAATCCAAATTTCCAAAATCCTACGGGAACAATGCTGCATCCAAACCGTAGAAAAAAACTGTTATCACTTTGCGCAGACTTACGAATTGCGATTGTGGAAGATGATCCGTCCAGTTTACTTACGTTAGAAAATAAACAACCTTGCCCTACTTTGAAATCTATTGATGAAAATGGAACTGTCATTTATGTACATTCCTTATCTAAAATGATTGCACCAGGTTTACGAGTTGGCTGGCTTGTCGCCCCTCAGTCTGTAGTAGAGAGGTTATCAGACGCAAGGCACCAAATGGAATTAGGAATGAGTATATTCCCGCAGTGGCTTATACAACAATTTTTCGAAACAGTTCCATTTCAGTCGCATATCATTCCGTTACGAAAACAACTTGCAGAAAAAAGAGACATTATCGTTCGTTCCCTAAACGAGCAACTTCACGATAAAATCTCTTTCTCAAGCCCAACCGGTGGTATATACATATGGGGAAAATTAAACGAACCGATAAACGAAAAACAACTCATTATGCAAAGCTTAAAACAAGAAATCGCCTTTATGCCGGGCAGTATTTTCGGCGCGAAAGATGGTTATATTCGTTTATCTTATGGGAAAGTGAATATTAATCAAATTGAGGAAGGTATTTCTCGTTTGCGTGAGGCTATTTTAGTTTGTGGGAAATAACATTATGTAAAGAAGTCTCGTTTGACAAAAGCAAAATCTACCATTATTATCAACACGAACCTATTCATAGGAGTGATAAAATGAAGATTTACGTTGATGCAGATGCTTGCCCTGTAAAAGATGTGATTATTTATGAGGCTACGAATGCAGAAATTCCCGTTACCCTCGTTACTAGCTTTTCTCATTATTCTAATGCGGAACAACCAAAAGGTGTAGAAACAATTTATGTTGATTCCGGAGCAGATGCTGCGGATTACCGGATTATGCAGTTAGCAAAAAAAGAAGATTTAATCGTAACGCAAGATTATGGTCTTGCTTCGCTAGCTTTAGCAAAAGGCTGTATCGTTCTACACCATAAAGGCTATAAGTATACGAATGAAAACATTGAACAATTGTTACAAACACGGTATTTAAGTGCAATGGTTCGAAAAAGCGGTAAGCGTACAAAGGGACCGAAACCATTTACAGCAGAAGATAAAGAGAAATTTAGAGCGCTCTTTAAAAGTATAATTGCACTTTAAAAATGAACCGTCTATTTGCAAGGAAAACTTCGCAAAACAAAGAAGAGAATATCCAAATGAACATTCTCTTCTTGAGGTTTACCTGTTTAAAATGAAGGTAAATTATCTAAGTTATTTTCCTTTATTCCATCAGGTTCACTACGTATAATATCTCTACCATACTTATGAAATACATCCACATGAGCTAACTTCCCTGATTTCGCTTCACTAAGAGCAGTAATATAATCTAACTCTCTCCCGCTACTTGTCTTAAAAGCAATTAAATCCCCATCATCATTTTTACGAACGGCAACAATTTGTTCTGCTCCTGAATTGACTTCATTGTCTACTTCAAATTGAGCTTGCTCTTCTCCTTGATGTAAGTAATCATTATAAACTTTTTCAAAGTCTTTTTTGTCCATAAATTTCACCTCCAACACATTTTATTAGTATGTTTGGAAGGTATTAGTTTTATGTACTTCTTCCATCAAGTTCACAAAAATACACTCCCTCAAAAAGATAACCCGAATCATAATTTTTTCAATCTAATACAAATTCATTTTAGAATCCTATAGAGTATCTCTTAATTTAAGTGTTAATATTTTCCTGATAATATTATAATTTATTTATATCGAAAAGAAATATGAAATGGAGAATGATTATGTTGAATATAGATATTAATCGTTTAACTGATATTTGTTTAGAGTATCAGCAGTCTAGATTTTATGTTACTAAAATCCCTAAAGATTTCTTATCAATTGCCAAAAAACGTTTTTCTATACCAACAGATGACCAAATTATCGCTTTTTTAAGTTGTAACTTGTTTGGATCAGGAAAATATGGTGTTTACTTTACAAATTCAGGTTTATACTGGAAAAATTGGCTGTTAGGTAAAGGAAATATAAAATGGGATCAATTAAATAAAGTGCAAAAAATTGAAATTGATAAAGATAGCTTTTTATCTTTTGATGCACAAAAAAGCTTTAATATTAACGGAAGTGATTATCCTCCACTGTTATTTAAAGAATTACTTATAACTCTTACAAATTCATTCCAAAATTCAAAGCAAAATGATATACATCCAGTTATAAAAGTTGATGAGATAAAATCAACCTGTTCTTTGTTTGAGACGTACAATGAATTATTAGAACCTGATAATGGGTTATTTGTAGACACTCATATTTCACACAAAAAATTAAAAGAAATTGGGGCACGATACATTGTTTCAAAAGAAGAAGAAATCATTGCTTTTTTAGATACATCTGTCCTTGGTAATTTGAGTAAAGGATCCGATGGAGTATTAATTTGTCAATCAGGTATATATTTTAGAGAAACTTTTGTACACTTGTATTTTCCATGGCATGTCTTTAGGAATATCCCTATTACTTTGACTTCAAATGAATTAGAAATCGGAAAAGGAAACATATTTCATCTTCAACATGCTAGAATGCCTAGTCAAGAGATTCTATTATTCATCAAGAATTTAAAACAGTATGTTAATAGTTTATATGAGGAAAATCCACAACTACATATTTAATACATTCGTTATTACATATAAGCTCGTGTATATTTAAGTCTAAAATTTCAATTCAACTAAAAAAAACCGATTATTTTTGTAGGGAACCTACAGGTATAATCGGTTTTTTAATCTTATTCTTTGCTTACATGCTCATTTATAATGGAATCTAGTGATAGACTAGATATTCTGCTTTTTTAATACCTACGCAATTTCTCCAAAGTCTCCAATATATCATCTATAAAGGCAGTAGCGCCCTCTTTCTCTAAAGCTCTGAAATATAAACTTCTTAAGAAAGCTCTAATATTTTGTACTAAAATATCATGTTGAGGATGTGGGATATCTTCAACAATTGCTATACTATGTAGCCAATTGCTCCACTCTTCTTCAGTTAAAATATTTTGGTTACGCAACGACATAATTGGCGTTACTAATCTCTCATCCTCAAAGTGTATGTATACGTAGTCATTCAATCGAATCTTCTGACGAACAGCAGCTAGTATTGCATATGAAAACTCACGATTTTGTATTGTACGTGCTAAAGCATCTAGTGCATCTGCCGCATGTGCAGTAGAATGCGCCCAGCCTTTTCCTTCTACGTAACCCCTTACATCTTCTTCTAAATAGACATATTCCAGAACTTGTTCTGCTACACTGTACAGTTGTTCTTCAGATAACAATGGTTCTCTTTCATGAACAGATAAAATAAGTGGTGGAATTAAAACAGAGAACGCACGTTTAAAAACAGAATCTGTGCCCTTTTCACCAATTTTATAAAATAAATAATCAGGACTAATTGCTTGTAACATTAATCCTCGTAATTCTTTTTGTCTAAATACATCATTTGTAATCCATTTGTGAAGCGTACTATAAATCAAATCATCACGTAATTCAGCATCAGGTGATCCGATATAATCTAACATCCACTGTGCATATGGATATGCGTCTACGTCTTCTGGCACAGCATAATTATTATTTTGAATTTGTTGTAATTCTTCTTTTAGTTCTAGCACTTCTGTCATTATATTCCCTGTCCCCTTTTTACGTTTTTCAACTTATTTTCGCCTTATCCCCTGTAATTCCCCTCATAAATTAAGTCGACTTTTAATATAGTTTTAGTCCCTATCTTTCTATGAACTTGATTCAATTATATAAATTTCTCCCGAGAAATAAAAGGAAATACATTGGAACACCAAAGCTTCTCACTTTGTTTACATGCATTTCATGTAAGTTTAGGCTATAAAATAAAGTATTTTTTTCATTTATATTCAAACGTAGTTACAATCAAAAATTAAATCATTTTAGAACTTGTTTAATAAATTCTGTTTTAGCTTTTGTGTATGCTTCTCTATCTTGGTTAAACTTTTTTGCTAACTCTTGCTTTAGATTTGAATAATCATAAACTAATTGTGGATTTTCTCGTAAGCGGTTACGAAATAAAAGTTGTTGCTCCCATCGTTCAGTTCCTTTAACCATCAAATGCAGATGAGCTACACGCCTATTATTCTTCACTTTCACAAAGAACCTTCTCCAAGGTCTTTCATCTAATTCCGGGCCTACATAATGCCAATCATATATAGCCAATTTTGCTGAAATATCGAGCACTCTATCAAATGAGTCTGTTTCAGCCATTAGATCAATGATAGGTTTTGCAGGTAAACCAGGTATGGATGTACTTCCTATATGTATTACTTTGCTAATACCGAGAGGAGTAAGCAGTTCATAAAGTTGCCGTTCTTCATATCGGCCTTTATCTTGCCAATCAGGATTTGCATTAACTATCTCTACTGACTCATTCGCCCATACAGGCCAATCGTTCGGATTATCTTTTTTATCCACCCGACGCATCCCCTTTCACGAACTTTTTGTTATATAAAAGATTTTAAATTCCTTTAAATACAACTACCGGATCATCAAAATTACTATTCTGAAATATAACATTTGCACATTCTTTCGCATTATGCTCATCTATATACATCTTACAAGCCGCATGATATCTGTTTATAAACATTTTCTCTGCTTCTTCATAACTTCCAAAAGCCTCAGTCTCGCGCTCTGC
Source organism: Bacillus sp. P4_E1 (assembly GCF_056401715.1). Taxonomy (NCBI): domain Bacteria; kingdom Bacillati; phylum Bacillota; class Bacilli; order Caryophanales; family Bacillaceae; genus Bacillus; species Bacillus sp. P4_E1. The sequence continues at coordinate 32,421 of NZ_JBFUIV010000007.1, read as the reverse complement.
ACCACGTTTTCTCGCAATCTCAAAATCTGTATCTATGAAAATTTTATAGTCAAATAGATACTCAATTTCTTTTTTCAATAAAAATGTTCCATCTACTATTAGCACCATATTTGGCGAGGCCACTAGCGGCGTATTATGTACAGGGATGTCCGTTATTAAGTTATGAGAAATCGTTTCATACTGTAAATTCCCGTTAGGTCCTAAAGGTTTTAATAGCCTTTCTTTGAAAGCTGTATAATCGTGTGCATCTTCATAATACCCTCTTGCTGATTCTTTGCCTTGTGTATAGCGAATCACTCTAGGGTTATGAAAATCGTCAATGCTGGCGCGTATTACTTGTACTCCCCGATTTTTCATTTCCTCTGCCAGTTCGTTTGCAAATGTTGTCTTTCCTGAAGCTGTAATACCACTCACTCCAACTCTTGTTGGATGAGTTAAATTTAAATTTAAAATATGATCAGCAATTTCTTTCATGTATTGTTTTCGGAGCATGACATTCCCTCCTGTATATTGTTTACATAATATAGTTGCAGTAAATTAAATTCATCGCTATTTGTTGGTAAATCGATATATTTTAAAAAATCGTTGATATATTTTAAGTTATGATAGATATATTTTTATTGATTTATATTTTCCTTATTTCCCCTTAAACCCTCGATATAAAGCCGTCCGTAACTCTTGTTTGTATTCTTCAATTTCTGGCATATCGAGTTCTTCTGCTAGTCTGATGGCTAGTTCAATATCATATGGTACACGTACGAGTTGAATTGAAAAGCTTGCTGCTTCTTTTTCATTGTATGTTCCTTCAAAAATTAAATAGGAAGCTTGTGTAATTTCAAGTGGATTACCTACACTACCAGCATTACATAACGTTTTCCCTCTAAAATTTTGCACATACGCCTGATGAACGTCACCGTAACAAACGACATCTGGTTTTCTTTCCCCTTCTATATTCTCTGTGAGCTCACTATTTTCGAACATACTAATACGCTCTTCTCTTGTTGCATGTGGTTGAATTCTTTCATACAAACTTCTCGGTGAAGCGTGGAACATACGAATCAGTTTCCCACTCATATAAAACTCGATTGAAAATGGTAAGCTTCTTAAATACTCATTTTGTTCTTCTGACAATTGTTTTTGATGCCATTTTAACGCTTCAAATTCAGTCGGTTTTGTAATGAAATCATCCCAGTTTCCCATTACGGTTCCTTCACATTCTTTACGAACGATTTCAATTACTTCGCTAGAATGCGGACCTTTTCCTACTAAATCTCCAAGACAAATAATACGTTCGATTCCTCTTAATTTAATATCTTTCAGTACTGATTCTAATGCCGGAATATTACCATGTATATCTGAAATTACCGCAATTTTATCCAAATGAATCCCTCCGTTATTTATTGTTTATTATATCCTCATGTTGTGATTGATACCATTTTGGAATATAAGATGAAAAATGATTATGATCTTCTATAATTCGGTTCAATCTTTCTTTCATATCCTCTACTAAATGTGGTGTAGTTCGGTTTGTCCATACGATATCCGCTGGGAATGTCATCGCTGCATATAATGAATTCAGTTTCCAAAAGTGGATTGACGGATCGCCTCCGCAATAACCGTGAACTTGTCCAACCGCAAATGGTTTGCTTATTCTTGTAGTAAAAATCGCTACGTTATAAAAATCGTGTATTGGATCGCCAAAATCATATCCACTAAAATCGATAACGATAAATTCATTATTATGAATCATACTATTTGCTGGGTGGTAATCATCGTGTAAAAATGTGATAGGCCGATTTTTCAATAAGTCTTTATGATTTTCTACAAAGGTTAATACTGGCTTCAAATCCAGAAAATTCACCTCATAATCTGCTAATGCCTCTATGTACCTTTCATACTTATTCCACCTAAATATTTCCCATTTATTACTTGCACTTTCTCTTTCTATCGAGTGAATTCTCTTTAATATTTCCCCTGCTTTTCTTCCTGCATTATACTGTTCTTCCACCGATAGCTTGCTTAAGCTCTCTTGACCATTTACACCTTGGGTCCATTCAAATACTTGAACACATTTATTTAATCCCTCAAGTTTTATGAAATGAATTAACTTCGGCGTTGGAATATGTAATAACTCCAATTGTTTCATATACATATATTCTTCTTGTTTTCGTTCATAATTAGAAGAATCACACACTTTTACAAAATAAGTTTCTCGATTCTCTAGGTCAATTTTATACTTCTCTTCATGTGAAAAACCTTTTGTAATAGCTGTACATTTTACAATACGTGACCACTCTAGTTTTCTTTCTATCTCTCTTAACATTTCTTCCACAAAACTCACCTCTATTAATATACGAACAAACTACCTAACACTTCATACTCTCGTTTATTTTCCCCTTTAAACTCCACTGCAAATGGATATTCGCCATGATGCTTCAAACGTTCTAGTACTAGCCCTTCTCCAACTGGTTCACAAAACTGCACATGAACATCACCAAACGATACACTTTGACACTCAGCATTCCATTCTTCATTTTGTATGATTGAATTTGCAGTTAGCTCCATTACTTCTTTCCATTTCCGCACTGTTTCTCGAACATTTTTCACCGTATAATGAATCGTTTCAATTTCTTGTACTTTATTTTTATGTTCAGTGATCGTCCCTATTTTACGTAAATCGTTTCTTCTTTCTTCATCCGTTTCATTCCACTGTATAAAGAATGGTAATTTCGGTCCATTCTCTTCTTGCTTTACAAATAACATTTTCCATTCTAAAAGCCGGCCATCTTTTCTCATCCGTTTCCCTTCAAATGGTCCTATCGTATGTAAGCCGTGCTTACTAAATTTAACTGCTAGTTCTTCAATTGCATCTGTTCGAATTGCGATTTGTAGCATCCCTTCTCCATTTTTTAATTTCACCACTGTTTCTTGTACTAATGGATTTTCTGCTTCTTTCGCTTTTTCTTCATGCTGAACTGCTAAAAATTCTATATATGATAAATCAAAATAACATAAACTATTCCAAGTACCCCAAGTCGTATGCTCACCGCCTAATGCAGTATGAAATCCATGCTCCTGCATTTGTTTTGCCGCTTCCTCCGGTGTACAATGCACTGCGTGAACTAGATGATCAAATGCTAACATAGTCTTTCTCCCCTTTCTCTCCATCCTTTTATTGTATATTTTATTTTTCTTTCGTTCAATTCAAAAAACTTTAAAACCCAGTTGATTTATACGATTAATGTGTATTATAATAAAACAAATTTAATTATTGCTGATTGGAAAAACCAAAGGCACTTTTCTCATACGGGAAAAGTGTCTTTTTCATTTATTATTACAGGGGGATTATTTATGCAGAAATTAATTGTCTTTGCTATTATTGGATTTTTCGCTCAATTGATTGATGGCGCACTTGGTATGGCGTACGGGGTAACGTCTACCTCACTATTATTAATGTTTGGTATCGCACCAGCTGTAGCTTCCGCATCAGTTCATTTAGCTGAAGTCGTTACAACCGCCGCTTCTGGTGCATCTCATATCAAATTTGGAAACGTTGATAAATATACAGTTTCCAGACTTACATTACCAGGAGCAATTGGCGCATTTATTGGGGCATGTTTTTTAAGCAATTTACCTGGTGATGTAATTAAACCGTACATTTCCATATTTTTATTTACTTTAGGGGTTTATATTTTATTACGATTCATCATTCAAAAACAAATTGTTTCTTCAAATAAGCGTATGTCTGCTAAACAACTTGTACCACTTGGCTTATTCGCTGGATTCGTCGATTCAACTGGCGGCGGTGGTTGGGGGCCGATTACGACACCTGTTCTTCTTGCAAGAGGAAATGAAGCTAGAAAAGTTATTGGATCTGTAGATACGAGTGAATTTCCTGTTTCACTCGCTGCAACGATTGGCTTTTTCATTTCACTTGGCTGGGAACAAGTAAGCTGGGTTTGGGTATTTGCCCTCATGCTTGGTGGTATTGTTGCCGCACCAATCGCCGCATGGTTAGTACGCATCGTTCCTTCTCATTTACTTGGCGTACTCGTTGGCGGACTTATTATCTTTACGAATATCCGTACACTGCTTACTACATTTAAAGTAGATCCAACTATTATTTCACTTTCTTACGTTGCAGTTGGTCTTGTCGTTATTATATCTATTTTTATTGCTGTTCGTAATCATTCCAATCGTTCTAACGTATCGACAGCCGGCTATCCGAAAGATCAAAAACAAATGCTACCATAATTAATAATAATACCGCCCGATTTACTTCGAGCGGTATTTTTTATTTTTCTATTTTCCAATTGACCATCGTTTCAATACTATTTACTCTTTTCATATGTAATTTCTCTAAGACACGAATAGAGCTATAATTATCAAGGAGTGTCTCCGCTATAATCGTTTCCACTTCCCCTGTTTGAAAAGCCCATTTCATTAATTCACTAACTGCTTCTGTTGCATACCCTTTATTCCAATATTTCTCAATAAATCCGTAACCAATTTCTACCGTATGTTGCTCATTCGGTTTCCCTTTAAATCCTATATCACCTAGAACAACATCATCCTCTTTCCGAATAACATACCACGGTCCCCACGGTAATGAAGCCGCATCTCGTTTCATATTTTCTATATGTCCTACAATATGCGGACCACTATTGTATCCTTGATTATCCGCAATTTGAATCCATTCTTCTGTACACGGTACTATATATAATCTTTCCGTTTCTAATTTCATAATGATATCCCCTTTTCAATTAAACAATACCTCAATTTTATCAGAAATAAAAAGAATATTCATTCTATTTATCGAATTTATACTTATTCTTTGAAACGAATTTAAGGAATAATCCCCTTCTAATAGTTATGTCGAATTATATTTTCTGAATTTTCTTTTAATTTTAAAGGGTTTTTCAATATTTTTTGCGAAACATTTGTATAACAATTTTTTCTTTGCTTATTGCTACATAATAGTAGGTTCGGGTGGAGTTTTGCAAGCGTTTCCTATACAATAACCGATATTTTTTGACTTTTCCTAACAAAATTCCTTGCAATATATTCAGAAAGTCATTACAATTGCCATATATTAAATATCTTAGCAATATATAAATCCTCATCAATCCGATGAGGTAGAGGTTGCGACTTTTAAAAGTAAAATGGACGAGACACAGCGAATGTCACTGACTCCGTTTGAAAGGAAAAGTTGCCGAAGTTTATATTTCTTCTCTGGAAATATGAGCTGGGGCTGTCTCCGAAAGGAACAGAACTGTCACGTTTACAAAATTACCGTGTAAACGTGGTGTGCTATCTTAACGGAAGGGTATGATGGGGTGGTTATTTGTGAAACGTTCCGCCTAATTCCTTTGGCGGTTTTTTGTATTTTTCTCCCCCGCTCCTTCCTAACCTACAAGAAAAGGAGTGTTGAACATGAATAGCGCAACAAATCAATCTACCTCTAAAACGCAAACTACACAAGGACAAGGTGAATTAAAACGCGGATTAAAATCTCGTCACCTTACGATGATTTCTCTCGGTGGTACAATCGGTACCGGATTATTTCTTGCCAGTGGTGGTGTTATCCATTCAGCTGGTCCTGGCGGTGCATTAGTCGCATATGCCGCAATTGGAATTATGGTTTATTTTTTAATGACAAGCTTAGCAGAACTCGCGGCTTACATGCCTGTTACTGGATCTTTTAGTACTTATGCAACAAAATTTGTTGATCCATCACTTGGTTTTGCACTTGGATGGAACTATTGGTATAACTGGGCGATTACGATTGCAGCTGAACTAGCGGCCGTAACATTAATTATGAAATTTTGGTTCCCAGATACCCCTTCTCTTATTTGGAGTGGACTTTGTTTAGCTATTATTTTTCTCTTAAACTATTTATCTGTTAAAGGTTTTGGTGAATCTGAATATTGGTTCGCACTTATTAAAGTAGTTACTATTATTATCTTTTTAATTGTCGGTTTTATGATGATTTTTGGAATTATGGGCGGCGAATCTGTTGGCTTTAAAAACTTCACTGTTGCAGATGCACCATTTAATGGCGGCATCATGGCAATTATCGGTGTATTTATGGCTGCTGGTTTCTCATTCCAAGGAACTGAATTATTAGGAGTAGCTGCTGGTGAAACTGCTGATCCAGAACGCAATATTCCGAAAGCAATTCGTTCTATCTTTTGGCGCATTTTATTATTCTATATTTTAGCAATTCTCGTTATCGGTTTATTAATTCCTTATACGACTGAAAGCCTTGCAGCAAGTGATGTTACAGTAAGTCCATTTACACTTGTATTTGAAAAAGCGGGCGTTGCCTTCGCTGCTTCTGTTATGAACGCTGTTATTTTAACTGCAGTACTTTCTGCTGGTAACTCTGGAATGTATGCATCAACTCGTATGCTTTGGGATTTAGCTCGCCAAGGAAAAGCACCAAAGTTCTTAGGGAAATTAGATAGCCGCGGTGTACCTGTTAACGCATTAATCGCAACATCAGTAGTTGGTAGCGTCGCTTTCATCGCTTCTTTATTCGGTGACGGTGTTGTATACATTTGGTTATTAAATGCTTCAGGGATGTCAGGATTTATTGCTTGGGTAGGGATTGCTATTAGTCATTACCGTTTCCGTAAAGCCTATATTGCACAAGGGAAAGATTTGAAAGATTTACCATATCAAGCGAAATGGTTCCCGTTCGGTCCAATCTTTGCATTTACACTTTGTGTTATTGTTATTTTAGGTCAAAACTACGGAGCATTTACAGGAGCATCTATCGACTGGAACGGTGTACTCGTTTCTTACATCGGTTTACCACTCTTCTTAGTACTATGGTTAGGTTATAAATTTACTAAGAAAACGAAAGTCATTCCACTTGATAAATGTGAACTGAAATAAAGTAAAACGAGCAAACAAAATTGTTTGCTCGTTTTTTTAATGCAATGCTTCTCCCTTCCCTATTTCTCCTGTTTTTGCAATAATAGAGGAAATATAAATAAAGGTTGGGATTACATGAACATTCGTATTACTGATGAAGCAAAAGCAGCTATACATAGACTAGTACGTGAAGACAAAAAGATCATTCGCATTAGAGGAACTATGACAAACTCTTGCAGTATTTTCGTTGATGTCGATTTAATTTGGGATACATATAATGCGGATGATGTTGTATATGAAGATGCGGAGCTTATCGTACAAATGGATTCATTCACGACAGATTACACTGGTGATACGGTGAAACTTGATTATAAGACGACAGGTTTTAGTATTACGACTCCTAGTGAGACTTTGGTGTATGGATTGTCGATTAAAAAATAAACATTGTTTTTATCCGACCAATGGGGTGAAAAAATGGGCAAATATGTTCCGTTAAAATTTTTATTTAACAAAGAATTAGCAGAAAAAATGGCTGATTCTATTTGTAAACACGATCCTAATTTCTCTAAAAGAAACTTTGTATCTACCGTAACATATAAAGTTGAAAATTTAGAGTTAAAGCAACGTATAGAAGTAATAGCAGATGAATTACACAATGCATTACAAAAAGATTTTAATGAAGCAATACATATATTACTGAAAACATTAGGACCAGAAAATACAACAGAAGTCGGCACATTTACAAAGGGTTATATGTATATGCCTATCGCAAAATACGTTGAAAAATATGGGCTTAACGATTTTGACTCCTCATTCAACGCAATGTATGAAATAACAAAAAGAAATACTGCTGAATATGCCATTCGTCCTTATCTTGAAAAATACCATGAAGAAACCTTGGACATATTGCAGCAATGGTTACGTGATGAAAACAGCCACATTAGAAGATTAGCTTCAGAAGGTACTAGGCCAAGACTTCCTTGGGCAAAAAAAATAGGAGCTTTGAAAGGTGACTTCAGAAATAATTTAAAGCTTCTTGAGCCATTAATGAATGACCCTTCTAATTATGTTCAAAAATCTGTAGCCAATCACATTAATGATATTACGAAAGAAGATAAAGAACTCGTTTTTCGATGGTTGCGAGAATTACTCGATAAAAACCATCCTGTTAATCCTTGGATTATGAAACATGGATTAAGAACGGTGATAAAAAATGGCACTTTACCAAAAGATTTTTGTTTTTAAGTATTTGTAAAGAAAGCAACAATCTATATGAAAACAGCTAATAATAAAAACGTTTATACTTCATTTGGAAGTATAAACGTTTTTTCTCTTTTAAACATTAACCCTGCCTTAAAATCTTATAAAACATTTCCGGTTTATGTTGATCAAAAGCATCTATTAATTCTTTTCCAAATATCGTTATACTCTCCTCCCACGGATGCCCTAAATACCCCCACTTAAAGTCCTTCTGAATAAAGAAATAGTAATCTCCAGTTGGAAAAATCGGGATTGTCCACTCATCAAATTCATTTCTATCGAACTTTAAATGTGAATTTACCCAGTAACATTCATGTTGCCAATCAAGTGCCATTATATATTCATTCGATACTGTATTCTCTTTAAAAACTAGTAATGCTTTTTCTTCCAGATCGTCATATACATTTAAATCTACCGATTCTCCAAAGTAATGAGAAATATCATATGTTATAAAAGGACTTGGCACCTTAAATGATGGGAATATAGACATACTTGGTGAAAACTCAAAATCACTATATACCCTATCCCATATTCGGTCGTACTCTTTGTCTGTAAACTCAATCCAATTCTTCATTAAATATCTACCTTCCCTTTATAGTTCAAAGGATTTTCACTCGATTATCCCGAATATATAAATAATTATTCTCGCAAGGAGCGAATTTGTATGAATCTATTCGAACACGAAACGTAAAACCTCTTCATCTTTACAAGAGGTCCTCCATTTCTCTGTTCTTACTATATCATTCATTAACGAAATAGGAGGACATATTATGAAACGTGATCCATTATTTTCAGCACTATTAGAAAGTGCAAAGACTAACTTTAGCGGCTGGGATTTTTCTTTCATTTCAGAAACTGGCCGTATGAATAGCGAGCCCCTATCATGGTCATACGGTAGCACTGCTTTCCAGCTTATGCAACGTGCAAAATCAATGCTAGATATGGGGACTGGTGGCGGAGAGTTTTTATCTATGTTACAACCGTTCCCGTCAACTATTTATGCGACTGAGGGCTATGCTCCGAATGTCCCAATTGCACGAAAGAAATTAGAACCTTTAGGAGTTATAGTCGTAGAAGTGACTGATGATACTGCTTTACCATTTCAAGATGGTCAGTTTGATTTAATTGTGAATCAACATGAATCCTATTCTGCTTCTGAAGTGAAAAGAAGTCTTTCCACCAATGGAACATTTCTTACACAACAAGTCGGTGGTCTTGATTGTGCGGAACTGAATGAGCAGTTTGGCACACCGCTGAATAGCGAATTTTCAAGTTGGTCACTCGAAACGGCATGTAGTGAATTGAGAAAAAGCGGATTTACAATTTTAGAAGCGAAGGAAGAGTTCCCTCTTCAGCGTTTTTATGATGTCGGTTCTGTTGTCTATTACTTGCAAGCAATTCCGTGGCAAATTCCTGAATTTACAGTAGACAGCTATACCGAGGAATTGTATCGCATACATGAAATCATCTTGCAAAAAGGATATTTCGATGTGAAGCAACACCGCTTTATTATTAAAGCAAATTATGAAGAGTAAAATTTGAATTAGCATTCCCTACAAAAAAGCCAAGTCCCAATAAAGGACTTGGCTTTTTCTTATTATTTTAACGCATCTTATCCTATTGAGAAATGAGATGTTTTTCATATCGTTTTTTCGTATCATCTTCTGTCAAAAGTGTAGTTGTGTAATCAATAATATTCCGGTTATCATATGTGAATGTATGCTCTAAATTGTTTTCTTCTTTTAATACTCTTGGTAAATATCTTTGCAAATTGCTAACTACACCTCTATTATCACCATCTAATATCCAATCAATTGACTTCCATTCTAATATACCTTCATCTGTGCTTACTGGCGTATCAATATGTACTCCATCTGGTAAATYAGTAAGGAATACATACATTCCCTCACTACCCAAAGGTTCGTCTTTAACTTGAAACATAACATTCCCTTTATACGTTACACTTGGAAGCTCTATTCCCGTTTCCTCAAACGTTTCTCTAATAACTCCTTCGTATGGCGTTTCATACTCTTCTATTTTCCCTCCGACACCATTCCACATTCCCATTGTCGGCTTTTTGTTTCTATTTAATAGCAGTATATTATCTCCTTTTCTAATGAAGCAAATTGTGTACTTATACATACGATCATTTCCTTTCATTTACATCTTCTTTTATAAGCAATTCATTTTCCACATGTGTTATTTGGCTTATTTTCACGTGAAAACACTCGCCTTATAATCCCTTACCACATAATATATAGTACAACTTTCATACGTAAACCCTTTACGTATGAAAGAATCCTTTTTAGAAAGGAGAATTCAAAATCGATAACATTAGTAGCGAATTTCTAAAACAATATTACGACAGCAACGTTTGGTTACATGGTACACACTGGTTCGGGGTTCCAATCTGCAAACTTCCTTCTGATCTCTTTTTGTATCAAGAAATATTATACGAATTAAAGCCTGATTTAATTATTGAATGCGGAACTTTTTACGGTGGTAGTGCACTGTTTTTAGCTTCTATGTTAGATTTAATTGGAAAAGGTCACGTACTTACTATCGATATAACTCCGCAACCAAATCGGCCATCCCATAATCGAATTACGTATTTAACAGCTTCATCTGTTTCTGTACAGGCCGTCCAATCAATATTAAGTATGCGCAAACCTGATGATGTGATTTTAGTTATTTTAGATTCTGATCATAGTAAAGAACATGTATCGAAAGAACTCTTACTTTATAAATCTATTGTAACCACTGGCAGTTACATTATTGTAGAAGATACAAGTATTAACGGAAATCCTCTCCTTCCTGATTGGGGCCCTGGCCCAATGGAAGCTGTGGAAGAGTTTTTAACTAAAAATAGCAATTTCATAATCGATGAATCTAAACATAAGTTTTTCATATCATTTAATCCAAAAGGTTTTTTAAAGAAGATAAAGTGAAACTTTAATAAGTGGGGTTTTGTGAATCCCCACTTATTTTATGATTTTCATTTTCGAAAAAGGATAGTACACAAATTCCACTTTTCCTATTATATTATCTTCTTCAATATATCCTAAACCATTTCGACTATCCTTACTTTGTTCACGATTGTCTCCCATTACAAATAACTTATTTGGCGGAATCTTTGTCTTTTGAAAATTATAAAACACTTGTGTATTGTTATATAAATCTTTATTTATATAAGGTTCATCTTGCTTTTTGTCATTTACGTATACAGTTCCATTCGTTATGTTAATTATGTCACCAGGAAGCCCTATTACACGTTTCACATAATATTTCGACTCATCCTCTTCCTTAATAATGACGATTTCTCCATGCTGTAAGCTAGAAAAGTGTACAGCGGCTTTATTTACAAATACGTAGTCTTCTTCATGTAAAGTTGGCTGCATTGATTTTCCTTCCACCTTACATAAAGTAAAAGACTGGTACGCTCCTACTAGGACAAATATAAATAGTATGTACTTTCCCCAACCTCTCTTAATCTCCTCTTTCATATCCATTCCCACCTTATCAAAACACTTTTCAACTCAAAAATATATCACTGCACCTGTTCATTTGCGCAGTGATATGCTACAATTTGAAGTTTTTATTGTGCCTTACTCGGCTATTGTGCTACTGGGACTGGACTTGCACCCGATCTCTGCGTTTTTAAGTCAAAATATGCATCCAAAACCTCTTTACCAATTGCAGAATTAATACCTGATTTATCATTATTTACCCATGGCACAACAACAGAAAAAGCAACTTCCGGATCAGCATCATATGGCGCATACCCGGCGAGAGTTAAATTATAACATTTTTTTCGATAGTTGTTTTCATCTCTTCCAATATCACTTTCTCCACCGTACACTGTTTCTGCTGTCCCTGTTTTCCCAGCCGGTTTATAAGGTAATCCTTTAAAAGTTCCAGCACCGGTCCCATCTACCTCTTGGAAAACTCTTCTAAACCCTTCTTTCACATGATTTATATATGAAAGATCCATATCCACTCGATTTAACACGACTGGTTCCATCGATTGCATAACTTTCCCGACTTCCTCTGGTCTATTCGGTTGCTCTCTAATTTCTTGTACAATTTGTGGTTTCATTCGGTAACCACCATTTGCAATCGTTGACATATATTGCGCAAGCTGAAGCGGCGTATATGTATCATATTGCCCAATCGCATAATCAAGTAAAAAACCAGGTATATTATCTGTTCTACCCATTTGACCAATCGATTCATTTGGAAGGTCAATACCGGTTGGTACACCTAAACCAAATTGTCTAAAGTAATAGCGCATTTTATTGAATGTTTCTTGCCTAATATCTAACGGATTGTTTGGTACATAATCAATCCCCGCAATCTTTAACGCCGTATTAAACATGTAGACATTGGATGAAACTTGCAATGCTCTTAAATCATCAATATCTCCAAAGTCTTTCCACGATTTCTTCGGCTTCGAACTTCCTTTAAAGTACATTGGTGCATCAAAGAAATGCGTATATGGCTTAATAGCTTCTGTTTGATATCCCGCTAATACCGTAGCTCCTTTCACCGTTGATCCTAACTCGTAAGAACTTATCATCGTTCCTAAAGCGTAGTCTTCTATTTGCATCCCGCCATCTTTATTTACAATTTTCTTTCCTGCTAATGATAGAATTTGACCATTTTTCGGATTCATCATAACGACGAATGCACGATCCATCATCGGTTCAGAAGAATGAAATGCCCTTAAATTCCTTTCAAGACTTTCCTCCACCTTTTTCTGTAAATCCATATCAACTGTTAACATTAAATTATTTCCACTTTTTCCTTTTGTCACTTTTTCAGTCCGAATAATATTTCCAGCTTTATCCGTAATATTTTTAGACTGTTCTTTCGTTCCATGTAACACATCTTCGTATTGTTTTTCGATGTAACTCTTACCAATACGATCATTTCGGTTATAATCTCGCACTAAATAATAGTCTAATTGCTCCCTTGGTAATCCCTCATTCTCAGTAGAAACACTACCAAGTACAGAACGTAGTATTTTGTCATTTGGATATTCGCGCTCCCAATCCACAGTCGTATCTACGCCTGGCAAGCTCGATAATCCTTCACTCACTACTGCATATTCATTTTGACTTACATCTTTTTTGACGATTTGTGGCGTCATTTTATATCCCGCATTCATTTTGCTTTTAATTGCTAGTACTTCTATATCCTCTTTCGAAAGCTCATTTAATTCTTCTTGTGTAATTCTTTCTCGTCTCAACTCTTCTACTTTCTTATCTAAGTCTTTCCCTTCTATTTCCTGTTTCCTAAATTTACTCTCATCTTCTTTCGTTACTTTTGTTGCTGCACGTTTTTCATTTAACTGCATCCAAAAATCTTTTTTATCTGTCTCTGTTAACTTGTCCATATCTTCTTGCGGCATTTCAATTAGCTTTGCTAAATTTCTTGCCACTATTAAAACCTCTTTTGAGTCCACTCCTTTCATCTTCGTATATGTAACAGTTCGTAACGGTTTATTATTTACAATAACTTTCCCTTCCCGGTCAAACATCTTCCCTCTCGGAACTGGAGTACTCACCGTTATATCTTCCTTTTTATTCACTTCATTTCGATACGTTTCTCCGTCGATGATTTGTACTTTACCTAATTGAATAATAATAGCTGAAAATAAAAGAAAAACGATAAAAAATAGTACATTTAACCGAAATGGAATATGAGTCTTTTTCTTTTTCGACTGTTTCTGTTTCTCCTTTTTCTGTCTCATTTTGCTCCCTCGCTTCATTCTATTAACATTTCTACGCATGAACCATTATGTATTAAATTTATTTATATGCTATATATAGAATTTTATATTAATTACAAAAGAAATAAAAGATTTAATTTTCAGTTTTCGATTTTATCATCCTATTTATTACCATTCCCCTTATACGCAATAACATGAATATAATTCATACAAAAAAACTGAGGTGGACATCATTCACCTCAGTTTCTTTACGAAAACAAAAACTTATTTAATCGAAGATAACCCTTTGGCAAATTCACCAATCTTATTTTGAAAAACAAAATCAAAATTGTATTCTTGCCCTGTTAACTCTTCATTTACTAAAATTGTTGTTGCGCCTATTTCTCTCTTTGCGATTTCTGGGAATGAAGCGACAGGCTGTACTTTGAGTGATGTTCCCATTACAAGAAGTACATCTGTTTCATATAAACGTTTGATCGCATTTTGATATTGAGGCAGTGTATCTCCGTATAAAACAACATCTGGATTTAGAATGAAATTACATTTTTCACAACGCGGCACTTCATGATCAATCATATATTGTAAATCATATCCCGTTTTACACTTCGGACAATGCGCAGTTTGAAGTGTTCCATGTAAATCAATTACATGTTTACTACCACCTACTTGATGCAAACCATCAATATTTTGCGTTAAAATCGTTATGTCTTTCCCTTGTTCTTCTAGCTCCGCTAAAAAGCGATGCCCAAGATTTGGTTTATATTGATGAAACGTATTAATTTGAAAGATTTCTTTATAATGCTTCCAAAACTCTTTCGGATTTCTATTGTAATAGCCTCTCGACAAATACATCTCTACATTCGCATCAGCATATAATCCATTTGCTGAACGAAAATCAGGGATTCCACTTTCTGTGCTTGCACCAGCACCTGTTAACACTGTAATTTTCTTTGCTTTTTCTAATATCGAACGTACTTCCTCATATTGCACAAAAATCACCTCTATGTATATTCCTATACTTATTATACCAGTTGTTTACAGTAGGTGTTGTACAATTCATTTTACTTACTTCATTGCATGAATTAACCCCCAACTTTTTTGGGTGTAATTAAAGTTTCAAAGATAACTACTGTTCAATTAAGTCAACAATATACGTAGCATTCTTAGTAGCTAAAGCACTCTCACAATCAATTCTGGATTGTTTAGAGGTAGATTCAGTGAAAGGTGTGTCTAATGAACAAATGACGATTTTTCAATTCATTTAGAAAGCAGCCAGAAGGCTGCTTTTCTTCATCGATGGGCTTAGATAGTTATGGACTACTGGGAGCCTCTTAAGTTATACTTGTATAATATAAAAAATTAACAAGGGGTAATATTAACATTATGAAAGAAAAAAACGAACTTGTTCAAAGTATTCCTCAAACAGGATTTTTTGGGCATCCAAAAGGATTATTCTCTTTATTCTTCACTGAGTTTTGGGAAAGGTTTTCTCATTACGGAATGAGAGCTATTTTACTGTATTATATGTACTATTCAGTCGCAAAAGGTGGATTAGGAATTGAACAATCTACCGCAACCTCGATAATGGCAATTTACGGTTCCTTACTGTTCATGTCTAGTATTATCGGTGGATGGATATCGGATCGTTTATTTGGTCCAAGTAAAACCGTATTCTTTGGTGGCGTTTTAATTATGATTGGCCATCTTATTTTAGCTTTACCGGGTAGTAAAAGTGCGTTATTTATCTCTATGGTCTTCTTAGTTCTAGGAACAGGGTTGTTAAAGCCTAACATATCGAACATCGTAGGAAGTTTATACAGTGAAACAGATGCGCGTCGTGACTCAGGGTTCAGTATATTCTACATGGGTATTAACTTAGGTGCCTTACTTGCACCTTTAGTTGTCGGAACATTAGGTCAGCAATATAATTTCCACCTTGGTTTTGGAGTTGCGGCAATTGGTATGGCAATTGGGTTAGGGGTATTTGTTGGAACAAAACAGAAAAACCTTGGTCTAGTCGGTACGCAAGTACCTAATCCATTATCAGATTCGGAAAGAAAAAAGACTATTAAGTATTTCAGTGTTGGTCTAGTTGTATTAACATTGCTAGGTGTGGTTACAATTCCAACTGGGTTGTTAACTATAAATCGTTTTACATTCCTGATTAGTATCTTAGGGATTGTTATTCCAACCTATTATTTCATTTATATGTATCGTAGTCCTAAAACAACAAAAGTAGAGCAATCTCGTCTTCTTGCGTATATACCACTCTTTATTGCAGCTACAATATTTTGGTCTATACAAGAACAAGGTGCTATTATCTTAGCGACATACGCGGATCAACGAACTCAATTACAGTTCAATGGAATTACATTGCATTCCGCTTGGTTCCAATCATTAAGTCCAATCTTTATCGTAACGCTTGCCCCGATTTTTGCATGGGTTTGGATAAAGTTAGGCAAGAAGCAGCCTTCAACGGCAAAAAAATTCGCTATTGGATTGCTATTTGCAGGTTTATCATTCTTAGTTATGATTATTCCGGCTTTAATCAACGGTACTCACTCTTTAGTGAATCCTATGTGGTTAGTCCTTAGCTTCTTTTTAATTGTAATTGGAGAAGTTTGTTTATCTCCTTCAGGGTTATCAATAACGACGAAGCTGGCTCCAGCTGCTTTCTCTTCGCAAACCATGAGCTTATGGTTCTTATCAACTGCGTCTGCGCAAGCAATAAATGCCCAAGTTGTTAAACTGTATAATCCTGCAACAGAAGCAATTTACTTTGGTATTATTGGTGCTATCTCCATTTTAGTTAGCATCCTGCTGTTTACATTATCATCAAAAATCCAAAATTTCATGAAGGGACTTCAATAACGGTCTCTTATTGAAATGAACAAATACAAGTTTCTATGTGAAGAGTAGCCAAATGGGTTACTCTTTTTTGTAAAAGTTAGATAAATATCGCATTCTTACCGTACTTATATTTAAATTTATCAGTTTTGAAAAATCATAGTACAATTAACAATTCTGATGATTATCTCTTACCCAGTTATACTTTACTAATGGAAAAAAATTCACTCTGTTTGTTTTACATAAAAATGGTGTGATATTTTTATCACACCATTTTAAAATCATTACTTTGTATGTCTTTGAGTTTATCAGAACTTAACTTTTTATCCATTCATATAGACGAAAATTCTACATCATTAAGAAA
This sequence comes from Bacillus sp. P4_E1, assembly GCF_056401715.1. Classification (NCBI taxonomy): domain Bacteria; kingdom Bacillati; phylum Bacillota; class Bacilli; order Caryophanales; family Bacillaceae; genus Bacillus; species Bacillus sp. P4_E1. Next base: position 15,340 of record NZ_JBFUIV010000007.1, on the reverse strand, counting down.
CTATTTAAAAAGTTCCCTTTTATTTGGAACAATTCCATATTTGTTAGAATACTCCCATTGCAACCTTTCCCTTTATATTCTATACTGCATCTTCAATTACAAAATACAAACACACAAAGAGGGCTGCATCAGCCCTCTTTAATCTACTATTATTTAATGCGTCGTACCCCCAATTTCCACAATATCCACCTCAACTTCCATCGCTACCTCAATTGCCAATTCTATACCTTTACTAATAGTAGAAAGTGACATACTCGGTTGACCTGGATAGTTGCTCGCTTGTTCTGGTAAGAACGGAATATGAACAAATCCGCCTTTTATTTTCTTATCATTCTTCTCTAGTTCGTGCATGAGTCCATAGAATAAATGATTACAAACGAATGTACCTGCAGTTTGTGAAACAGATGACGGTATACCTTCTTCGCGAAGTTTTTTCACGATTGCTTTCATCGGAAGTGTAGACCAATACGCAATAGGGCCTTCTTCTACAACCGGCATATCCACCGGCTGATTCCCTTCATTATCAGCAATTCTTGCATCATCAATATTAATTGCTACACGCTCTATCGTAATATCTGGTCTGCCCCCAGCTTGTCCAATACATATAATCATTTCAGGCGACAACTCTTCTATATACTCTTTTAATACTCTTATTGATTTATGAAATACGGTTGGAACTTGTTTACTAATAATCTTGTACTCTCCGATTGTTTTTTCATGCAAACTTTTTGCGACTTCCCAAGCTGGGTTGATACTTTCTCCCCCGAACGGATCAAATCCTGTTACTAATACTGTTTTCATAGTTTCACTCTCCTAATTAGAAACGATATACAAGGCCGTACATAATAAACATATTTATAATAAAAATGGAAAGAGCAATTGGTACTTGTGCTTTAATGACTGCATTTTTATCTTTCAATTCTAAAAGCATCGCAGGTACGATATTAAAGTTTGCTGCCATTGGAGTAAGCAACGTTCCGCAATATCCAGCAAACATACCGAGTGCTGCCATAATTGCTGGGTTTCCTCCGTGCATTTGCACAATTAAAGGTAAGCCGATTCCACCAGTGATTACTGCAAACGCTGCGAATGCATTCCCCATTACGACTGTAAATAGCATCATTCCTAAACAATAGGCCATAACAGCAACGAATGGATAATCTGTCGGTAACACTTGTCCGACTAGATCCGAAACGACTTGTCCTACGCCAGACTTCGCAAAAATACCGCCAAGTGCTGCTAACATTTGTGGTAAAATAACTGCCCAACCGACAGCCTGTAGTAACCTACTTCCTTCTTGAACAGGCGTTGTTATTTTCGCTTTTGTAATACGCATCGCCGCAATGAATGCAAGTAATGCCCCTAACGCTAATGCAACTAATGTTACTTTATCAGGATCAACAAGTGCAACATTTCCCCATTTGATTTTCCCTAACGTTAACGTTCCGATAATTGTAAAAATAGGTATTAATATTGCAGGCATAAAAATTTTATTTTTTAATTTCTCAGCATGTTTCACACGTTCTTGTACTGGTACTTCTTTCTCCTCGGATTTTGTTACTTTATTTAATGAAGCCAAAACAACCATAACAAGCACAATACAGCCAACATAAAACGAAGGGATTACATTTCCGAATAAAAATGTAACTGCAAACAATGCCCAAAATAAACTAGAACCGAATCGGTTTGGATGCTCACGATCAAATGCAATACGAACAGCGATAAATGCAACGATTATACCTAATACATAATAAATTGTATCCATTGTTATGATGTTCATCTTATATAGCCTCCTTCTCTTGTTTTTCTTCTGCTTTCATTGTTTTCTCTATATACTTATCAAACCTTCTAAACCTGATCCAGCTCACAATAAGGGCAGATATCGCAGTTGGAATTCCCCAAAGCGCCATATCCCATACACCGACATGCATACCTACTGAATCGAAGAATCCTTTCATTAATAAAATGGCTCCAGTTGCGATGAAAATATCTTCTCCGAAAAACCAAGCTGTATTTTCCGCAGCTGCTGCATTTGCTTTAATCTTTTCTCTCAATTTTTCAGGGAGTTTACCGTATTTACCTTGCGCAGCCCCTTCTGCCATCGGCGCAACAAGCGGTCTTACCGTTTGCGCATGACCACCAATATTTAGTCCAAGTGCTGCTGATGATTCTCTTATCGTAAAATATGACATTAATACTCTTCCAGTTGTTGCTCCTTTTGATTTCGTTATAAGTGCTTCTGCTCTTTCTTTTAAACCATAACGCTCTAAAATTCCGATTACCGGTAAAGTTAATATGATTGGCATAGACATATATCTGTTTTCTATGAAAAATTTACCGAACATGCTAATTACATCATAAAAACTTAAGCCTGAAACCATACCAGTAACAATACCCGCAACCATAACTACTAACAGTGTATTTAGCCTAAATAAAAACCCAACCGCAACAAGTAAAATCCCAATTAATTTCACCAATTTTAACACTTCCTCTCATTTTTAATCCCGCTAATTAAAGTTTCACTTTATTTGGTGCGCATATAGAAATACCATTAAGTTCGAATGTTCTGTATATTTTTTCCGCAAATTGGACTGCTTTCTCTCCGTCCCCGTGTAAACATATCGTTTGCGCTTGAACTGCTACTTTCCCCCCATTAACCGATTCTACATACCCTTCTTTCACCATTTGAAGTACTTGTTTTATTGCTTCATCTTCATTTTTTATAAGAGCATTTTCTTCTGTACGGCTCGTTAAAGTTCCATCCTGCTTATACGTACGATCGGCAAAAGCTTCTTGTACGAGAGTTATATTATATTTTTCTGTTGCCCTTATAAATGCCTCACTATTTGCTAATCCGTAAAGTAATAATCCAGGGTTAATATGATAAATTGCCTTTGCGATTGCATCTGCAATTTCCGAATTAGTTGCCGCCATATTATATAAGGCACCGTGCGGTTTTACATGCTGCATTTTCGCTCCGGCAGCTTTAACAAATCCGTCTAATGCGCCAATTTGATATAAAACATAATCGTATACTTCACTTGCTGAAACATGCATGTTCCTTCTTCCAAATCCAATTAAATCAGGAAATCCAGGGTGTGCCCCTATTGCTACATTTTGCTGCAGGGCTTTTTCAACCGTTTGCCTCATAACGGACGGATCACCAGCATGAAAACCACAAGCAACGTTTATAGAGGAAACGAACGGAAGAATTTCATCATCATTCCCCATTTTATAAGCTCCAAAACTTTCTCCTAAATCACAGTTTAAATCGATCGTAGTCACGATGTTTTCCTCCTAATCTCAGCTTCGTAAAGCGATGAATTTCTTTAATAGACTCATACTTGTTTCCTGTTCTATATACAATTGTGCAGCTTCTTCCATAGTTATTTTTTCAAAAGTTACATAGTCTCCTGGTTTCAGCTGCGCTAGAAGAGGTAAATCTACTGAAATTACATTTCCAATTCTCGGATAACCACCTGTCGTTTGTCTATCCGCCATTAATATAATAGGCTGTCCACCATTCGGTACTTGAATTGTTCCGAATGTAACTGGGCTCGATAAAATTTCTATCTCTTCAACTCTATTTAAAACATCTCCGTCAAGCCTATATCCCATGCGATCAGCATAATTGGACACTTTATACTCTTTCGAAAAAAACGACTTTATACTTTCTTCTGTAAATTGATCATATTCAAAGTCTGTTATGACGCGAAGAATAGGATGCTTCTTATATTTTGGTAAAGCATTGTTACAAATTGCCCACTTCGTTTTTATACGCTTTTCTTCTTGTAAATTTTGAATAAAACGGCTTGCAACTTCTGCCCCTGTACCAATTTGAAAATAATCTCCTTTTTTCAGCATTCTCCCTTCAATACCGCCAAGAGCAGCACGTATGTAAGTACTTTTACTTCCCATCGTATGATCAATATTTATACCGCCCGCAAAAGTCACATATGCTCTGCAACCGCTTTTCGCTTTTCCGAGGCAAAGCATGCTTCCTTCTTCAGCTAATATAGGGCGCCATAATGGAATGCGTTCTCCATTTAATAACGGTTCCATATCCGCACCGCCAATCGCAAGCAAAGTCGTTTTCTTTATTAACAATTTAGGTCCCATTATTGTAATTTCGAGTCCAGCCTCATTCTCCTCATTACCTACTAACATATTAATCATCCTGAGCGCACTTTTATCCATAGCACCGCCAACAGGTACACCGTATTGTTGATAATGAAATCGCCCTAAATCTTGGACTGTTGTAAACATTCCTGCATGCAAAATCTCTACATCCATTCTTTAGCCCCCTCAAGCGATACGTACTCTTCCTTTGTTATTGGTATAAATCGTAAATACATACCACTTTGAATATATGTTGGTGTTTCTTCTTTTGGATTAAACAGAGAAATAGGTGTTCGGCCGATAATATTCCAGCCTCCTGGTGTTTCAAGCGGATAAATACCCGTTTGATTTCCGCCAATCCCTACTGAACCAGGAGCGATTTGTAACCGTGGTGTTTCTTTTCTAGGTGTTTCTAGTTCTTTTGATAATCCCCCTAAATAAGGGAAGCCAGGCGTAAAGCCTAACATATACACGAAATATGTTGTTTCACTATGTATTCGAATAACATCCTCTACTTGTAATCCTTGATAATGCGCAACCTCTTCTAAATCTGGTCCATATTCTCCCCCGTAACACACTGGTATAGAAATATGTTTCACATCTCGGTTCACTTCTTCTTTATATGAATCACACAGCTCCCGTATATACTGGCAAACATAATCATATGGTCTTATATTTCTATCATTTTTCATCCATACTTCGTACAAATTGTAGTACACCGCTAATGAAGTAAACGACGGAACGCATTCAACCATTCCTGCAAATGGATGCCGCCTTAGCGCTTGAAATAACCGTTGCACTTTTTCATATATATCCATCCCAATTTCTTCACCAAATGTAACAATAATTGCTTGATCCCCTAACGCAGAAAATTTCATCCCACTCCCTCTTTCTATGCCAAAAAGCCGAGTTCTTTCGAAATGCGGTATGCTGTTTCTTTCACTTTCGCAGTAAAATATGAAATGTTACTTTCGCTATACTCAATTGCTAATCCCGAAATACTAATGCCGGCTACAACCGTTCCATCACTTGCAAAAATTGGTGCTGCTATAGCCGCTGTATGATTTTCTAATTCAGAATAACTAATTGTATATCCAGCTTGTTTTGCCATATGTAACACTTCTAGTAAATGCTCCTTATTCACGATCGTTCCATCTGCAAACTGCTTTAAATCCGTTTCCTCTATGTACTTTCTTTTCTCTTCCTCAGAAAAATACGATAGTAAAATTCTCGGACATGCACCCGCATACAGTGGTGCCCTTCTTCCAACCGCCGTATAAACACGTACTGGCTGAACTCCCTCCATCTTCTCAACATAAATTGCGTCATTACCATCTTGAATAATTAAATTTACTGCCTGCCCTAAACTATCCCTAAGCTCTTTCATATAAGGAATCGCAATATTTCTTACGGATAACCTTTGTGAAACAAGTTGACCAAATCKTAAAAAAACGACTCCGAGACGATACTTGCCCTTTTCTGTTTTTTGTAAAAAGTCCATTTCTTCTAACGAGCCAATTAAACGATAAACAGATGTTTTCGGCATATTCGTAAGCTGAACCATCTCTGTTAAACTTAGCTCCTCATGCTCATAAAACAACTCTAAAATATCCATTGTCTTAACTGCCGTTTTATTTATACTCATCCTATCTCCTTTTCGTTCCGAATTTCGGAACTTCAATTCCGTTTTTCGAAACAAACATATAATTTAAAATTATAAAATATTCTTTCAATTCTATCAATATATTTTTCGTGTATATCCTCCGATAAATTTTGTCAGTCATTTAAAAAAACGTAAATAATTAAATGTATTTGTAAATTTCCACATTAAGTTATTACATTTTTAATATTTTTATTTATTATAGTATATGTACAACAAAATGTGAGGAGTGTTTCTTTTGAAAAGACTGCTAGTAATTCCTGCAATTATGCTATCTTTTTGTATAGGGGATAATGTAACATTTGCGACAAATGAAGATACTAATTTAAGCTCTCAAATTGAACAACGTCTCATAACTAACAACAACGTTGCCTTTTTTGGATCAAGCACCTATAGTTTCAATTATTTTGGAGGAGATAACTTAAACGTTCTTGTGCAAAATATAGGTGATTCTCCTTTTCGTTACACTCTATATAACGCTAAAAATTCTTGGATGATTGACGGAACTTTAAAACCTGGGGAACAAGCGATAAGCGAATTCAATATTCACTGGACTGATTGGCTTCCTGACGGTGAATATGCAATTGTTTTTAGAAATAACGATGGTTCACTTTCCAAAGTTCACATTGCTACAAAACCGTTAGATTGAAAATTTCAATAATAAAGTATGTAAGTGTAGATTTGAAATAAAGTGTTATCAATTTACATTAATAACACTGATATAGAAAAAAATATAAAGAGCATGTTTTGAACAATCTTTGTTCAAAACATGCTCTTCTAATAGCTATTCAAATTATTCTTTTTTTAAACATGATTGATTATTTGTTTCCCTCGTTCAACTAACAAGTCTATTAATTGAACGTTAATTGTTTTTCAAGATTGTTCTTTTAGCTTTTTTAATAATTCTACTAGTTGATTTTATGTCAGTATCCTTTGCCCATTCTTCACACAGGTTGATTACCCAATCCGGTTTGGTTTTACTTGCATCATTTAACCAGTTTCCAACTGAATCTTGGACGTATTTTGAAGGATCTGATTTAAGTAAATTAAGAATAGGAAGTGCTTTATCAGGTTCTTGTTTTAATGTTTCAATATGTTTACTCCATACCCCCCGAGGACGAATAGATTCTACAGAGAACCTGCGAATATTCTCATCTTCACTTTTTGCCCATTCTACTAACAACTCCACACTTTTTTCTATATTTTGTGAAAGGTCTTCTCTAATAGACATCCAAGCAATTTCTCGAACACCAAAATGATGATCCGCTGCAAAAGGTCGAATGTACGTTAATTTATCTTTTAATGTGTTATTTGTTTTTTTATTCATAAACGCTGCCCAACATCGTACACTATCTGAAATATGATTAGATAATTTTAACAGTAAGTCTTCCTTTTTCCTTTCACTCTCTTCGCGTATAACTTTATCCAATAAAGTTCCTATTATTCGAATGACTTTCATTCCAGTTTCAACGTTCTGTTTTTCCAATTCAGCTACTATAAACTMCAAACTATCCTTGAGTCCTATTGAAGGTAAGACATTTTTAAGTAGTTCAATATGATTTATAGCTAGCCATTCTGTTAGATTAACACTTTCTAATTTCCCTTGCTGTAGTAATTGTAAGACCTCTTTAGGAATTTCGTTTACTTTCTTGGCTCCTTTCCTGCTTAAGATAGCTTCTGCTTCTGCTTCTTTCACTATCATTTAATTCCCTCCTCACAATACTATTTTCAAATAAACAGAGGCCATTTTGAAAAATAATAATCAAAATGGCCTCTGTCCTTCTTAAATGAACATTCAGTTTCACAAAAAAATTTGATTCAAACGCACTTGGATTTCTTTAATCAAAAAGAATAAAACGGTGCAACTTTTTTATAAACAGTACGACTTTATTTCAAATCGACAGGAAGAATATTTCTCCCATACTTGCTTTATAACGCTCTCACTTGTTTCAACGGCCAGAAAACAGCTTGTCCTTTTCCGACAATTTCATCTTCTGAAATAAATCCAAACATACGACCGTCTTTAGATACTTCACGATTATCTCCTAAAACAAACACTTGACCCTCTGGCACTTTCGTTTTCCCTGTGATTTGTTCTAACGTAAAATCAGGAGTTAATACACGACCTGACGCCTTTTCTTTAAATTCTTTTAAATACGGTTCTTCCATCGCTTTTCCGTTTACATATAAAACATCATCTTTATACTCAACTGTATCACCTGGTAAACCAATTACTCGTTTTACTAAATCGTACCCTTCTTTTCCGTGGAAGACGATAACGTCGAAACGATCTAACCCGCTTATACTATAACCAATCTTATTCACGAGAACTCGCTCATTATTTTCTAAAGTTGGCATCATCGATTCACCTTGTACTAATGACGGCGTAAATAGCACCCCACGAACGATAAAGGCAATCGCAAGTGTAATACCTATCGTCTTAATCCATGAGATCAATTCTTTCTTCGTATTTGTCTTCATCGTCTCTCCTCTTTCTTACATACTTACTTTATTATTTCAACTAACTCTTGTACTAAATTTAGGTCAATTTCAGAAAAACATGACTTACCTTCTCTAACCGCTGTACCTACATGCGCCTGCGTAATTCCAGTTTCATCTAGCAATTGTTTTACATTCTTTTTCGTTACTCCGCTTCCGACAACAAGCTGTATATTCCCTTCACTTTCCTTTTGCATTGCTGCAAGAACCGGAATATTATCTACTACATTTCCTTGTCCGCCTGAAGTTAAAACGTGAGTAACTTTATTGAATTTCTTCAAAACTTTCATCGCTTCTACTGGATTTTCTGTATCATCTATCGCACGGTGATACGTTACATTTATTCCATCTACAACAGATAATAAATCTACTAATTTCTCTTCATCAACTTCATTTTGTTCATTTAACACACCTAATACAACACCAGCAGCTCCAAGATTTTGAGCAACTACAATATCTTCTTTCATCATTTCAATTTCTTCTTCCGTATATGTAAAAGACTTCGCATGCGGACGAATCATAACATGAACTGGTATTTGCACTGCTTCTACTGCTTTTTTTATAAAAGCATAGCTCGGTGTTAAACCACCTTCTGTATATGATGAAATGAGTTCAATTCGATTTCCACCAGCCTTTTCAATTCGCTTCACATCTTCTAAACAAGTTGCAATAACCTCTAGCATGAGATAACCTCTTTTCGTACTTTTTTCTTATTATACAGTAGGTGAAATAAGAAACATAGCATTCCACTATAAAACTATAAAAAGAAGAATGAAAAGAAAGATTTATTGAATTGATAATAAATATCATATATGTTATATTTCCCTTAAAATTATAAATTCTTATATCCTTATAAAAGGAAAGAAATATATGATTCTTACAAAAAAACGGTTCGTTATCTCTAGTTCATTTATTGTAATTGCATCACTTTGTGCGATTACTTTATTAACAAAACAAAATACAAAACTAGATTCCTCAACTTCAAGTATAGAAACAGAAACGATTACCCTTTCATCAAGCAATAAAGAAGAAACTCAAACCTTTCGTTCATCTTCATTTAATAACTCAACTGTATTCAGAGGCGATACTGGTACAGGCTTTGACTTTAGTGGCCAAGGTGACTTACATATTACAATTAAAAATACTAGTACAAACAGTTTTACCTATTCAATTAAATTCAAAGAAGATCGTTTAGTCAAACACACGTTACAGCCAAATGAAAGTGAATCCTTTCCTTTATGTTCACTCATCGCCAATCCTTTACCAGGTGAGTATTCATTATTTGCACATAATCAAGACGGTTCTGAAAGTAGTATGAATCTTGAAGTGCAGCCACAATAGAACAAAATAAAAAGGCTATCCTCTTATCAAAAGAATAGCCTTTTTATTTTGTAAAACGAGAATTCCCTCTTCTTTGAACAATGACATAATACATGGAATTATATCAACGATTCAACATAGAATACCGATTCACCGACAACGAAAAGCCTGTTCCTGAACGGAACAGACTTTATATTTCTTCATTACGACCGAAACGCCGCATCCGCCAGCATAGACAGTGTTGCATCATCCATCGGCGGATTGTGTAGTCCTGCTCTTACGTTTAAATAATAACGATGAAGCGGATTTTTTTCTGATAAACTTTTCGCCCCGACAATACGCATTGCTTTATCTACAATAGATATTGCCGCGTTCGTTACAACATATTTTGCAGCTGCTAGTTCGGCTTGCAATGATAATTTATCTTCTGCCTCATCGTATTTTTTCGCAATTTGATATAAAAAGACACGAGCTTGCATAAGCTCAAGTTCTAATTCTCCAACTAACCTTCTAACATTCGGTAATAAACTTATAGAATGATTTAAACTGTTTGGCTTGTATGATACCGCAAACTGAACTGCATAATTTCTTGCTGATTGTGCAATTCCTAAATAACATGCTGGTATATGTAGCAACCAGCCAATACCCTTAGCTTTAACTTTTGAACCCTTTATATCAGTGAAAAAGCGATCTGGTATCTCTACATTTTGTAAAACGAGATCATGGCTCGCAGTTCCTCGCATTGCGATGCTATCCCACGTTTCTTCAATTGTCACGCCTTGCGTATTCTTTGGAATGACAAACTCTCCGATATCTTCCTGGCCTTCAATACTTGCTGAAATGATAAAATAATCAAGTACTGGTGCCATTGTCGTAAACGTTTTTCTTCCATTTATAATCCACTTCTCACCTTTTTTGACAGCTAACGTCTCTGGTTTCCCGCCGCGCGTAGGACTACCTGTATTCGGCTCTGTCGCTGCTCGATTAAAAAGCGCACCATTACGTACTTCTTCACAAAACCAAGTGAACATTTCCTCATTCCAAGAACGATTTTCAGCTAATTCCTTTACAATGCCAAGGTGCCATCCAATCGATAATGCGGTAGCACCGCAGCCTTCTGCTATTTTCTCTTGAAATAAAACGAAGTCATATAAAGAAATCGCATTGCCTCCCAATTCTTTTGGCAACGTTAATTTCGTATATCCGATATCTTTCAAATTATTAATATTTTCATACGGAAATGATCCTAATTCACTTAGTTGATGCTCCCTTTCCATGAACTTCGGAATCAATTTATTTATTTTCTCAATAACTAAAGATTGTTCTTCTGTTTCAACAAATGAGAGTGCCATACATAATCTCCTTTATGTTCGATTCATAAACCGTTCATTTTGTCATTATGATTATATGAAGTTACTTCTCTATTGTTTCACTATTCCGATAAAAATACAATGCTTTTGAACAATAAGAAAAGTTCCTATAAAAAGGATAGGTTCTTTTCTTATATTAATCCCCTTTCAATGCCTTTAATGGCAAAGAGGTTACATATCCAATATACGAGCATAATTCTTTAAAAAAGAAAGGGATTTCTGTATCTAACGTTTTATACGCTGACGTTGGAGTTGGTGATGCATACGCTTCAATTTTAATATGCTTTGCAATTTTCATTGCACGTTTCATATGAAGTGGATCACTCACAATCGTATATGTGCGTATTCCGTTCTCTATTCCAACTTGCTTTGCATTCTTTAAATTGTCCTCTGTGAAAAGGGATTTTGTTTCAATTAGAATATCCTCTTCTTTCACACCATGTTTCAGTGCATACACTCTAGCAGTACGCGCTTCCTCAAGCTCTGCCTCAAACTTTGTACCACCTGTGAAAATAATCTTTTTAATATTACCGTTCTTATATAAGGAAATTGCATGATTAATTCTTTCTTTAAATACAGGAGATGGTTTTCCGTTCCATGAAGCTGCTCCCAGCACGATACCAGCATCTGTCTTCACACCATCATCTGTTTTAAAGCGATAACTCCAAATATCGTAAGCTGCATAACTTACATATAAAATAATAGAACAAATCATAAGCAAGAATACTTGCAAGATTTTTCTTTTCTTACTTTTCTTATTTTCTTTCATTTATAACTGCCTCCGTACATCATCCATACTTCTATATAAAAACGTATATATCAAATCATTTTGTTTGAATTTGTTTAAAAGAAGGAATTTTTCTTATCATATATATGCATTAAAGGGTTTTCATTTAAAATTGAGGATTATCAATTCATTTTTCGTTTGCGGTTTTCATTACATTTGTGTAATTTATAAGTTTATTACCATACAACTACATTGTAACGAATTTTTTATCATAATGGAATGATGAAACAAAAGAAGTAACTGTTTTGTAAGAAAAAAGGTATATTTTTCATCTTGACGATCAATACACCTTTAATAATATGAATTATCGTTTTTCTTTATATGACTCTAATTTTTCTAATAACCTTTCCTTTACAGCTGGCCATTCATTTGCAATAACACTATATACAACTGCATCTCTAACATGCCCACTCGGTAATTTTCTTTCGTTTCTAAGTACACCCTCTTTTACTGCGCCGAGTCTTTCAATTGCTCTTTGTGCTTTTTCATTTCGTGCATCCGTCTTAATTTGTACCCTCCGCATATGCAACTTTTCAAAAGCATATTGTAATAACATATACTTACATTCTGTATTCATACTCGTACGTTGCACACTTGGGTCATACCACGTTTTCCCTAATTCCACCGTCTTATCTTCAACTGAAATGTTATATAAGCGTGTACTTCCTACTACTTCATTTGTCTTTTGATCAACAACAACAAATGGCAAATCCTTCCCTGCCCCATAAGCTTTTATCGCCTTTTGAACATATTGCTGCATATCTTGAACAGTATCCATTTTAGAGATTAAATACGCCCAAATATCTCGATTTCCTTCCACGATTGAAAACATTTTTTCGACATCATTGCTATCCATTAACCGTAACTTTGCTCTTTCGTGAATTACTTCCATTTTTAAGCCCCCTTTGTTGTAACTATATCATACTCTACTACCGTTAAATCGTTATATAAGAACACATAATTATATTTATGTTAAGGAATAAAATATATCTTTAAAATAAAAAATGCGATGCCTTTATTCAAGCATCGCACTCATAAATTGAATTGAAATTTACTTTTTTTCCATTACTGCAAAATAATTATTTTCGCTATCTGCAAAATTAAATATTCTACCTGAAGGCATATTTACAATTTCTCCGACTGTAACGTTTTTGTTTACTAAATCGCTATATAAACGATCGAATTCTTTTGAGAAGAACATTAAAGAAGGTGTGCCAAGATTTAACTCCGGCTGCATTTTAGCAATTAGCTCCTTATTATGGAGAATAATACTTGTTTCAGCTTCTTTAGTTGGAGCAATTTCAATCCATCGCATTCCTTGACCGTTATCTTCCTCTGAAATGACAATAAATCCTACTTTTTCTGTCCAGAATTCCTTCACTTCATCTTGGTTATTCACATATAACATGATTTGACCAACATTATTAATCATTTATTTTAACGCTCCTTTATAAACAATTTTTATTAAACTCCATACACCTATACCTAATTATCACCGAAAATAAAGTTGCGGTGCAAAAATCTATTTCAGCGACTCCAATCGCTCATTCAAACGATCCCAAGTTTCGGTGATACCTTGTAGCATGCCCATGTCCATAACGGTCTTAAGGGCTTCTTCGGAAACATATTCAGCACGGTTTATTAGCTTTGTCTTTCCACCTAAATCGATGAATTCCAATGTCATCTCGGTTGACGGCATAGAATCATTTACATTGCCTTCAGCATCTGAAAAGTAATCAGTGTAGACGATTTTCTCTGGCTCAATAATCTCTTTATAGACTGCTTTCCCCCATGATTCCATACCAAAAAATTGCTCCAAGTTCTGATTGACACACTTCATACAGTAGTGCCAAACGCCTCCCGGACGGAAGTCGACAGTGCATGCTGGAATTTCCCAACCTCTTGGTCCCCACCAATGTTTCAAATGCTCTGGTTCTTTAAACATACTGAATACAAGATCACGCGGCGCATCGAAAACGCGCTCCAGTACTAATACCCGATCGTTCTCTACTCTTGATACCATTGTATTGTTTGACATGTTAATTCCTCCTTAAATATGAACTGATTTTATGACTTTTCCTTGTTTTGCAATTCCTTCAAATACTCATCTAAATTATTGAATCTCTCTTCCATCACACGCTTAAATGACTGCACCCAACAATCAAGTGCTTGGAAAGGCTCAGGTCGGAGCTTGTAAATCCGGCGATTAGCTTCAGCCTGCACTTCCACAATCCCTGTATCGCTTAACACTTTTAGGTGTTTCGAAGTTTGTGGTTGCCTTAATCCCAAATGTTCGGCGATTTCCCCAACGGTTAAGGGACCGTCACGCAAGAGTTCAACGATATTCATACGATTCGGTTCAGATAAAGCGCTCAACGTCGTCATATTCACGCCCGGAATTTTCCCCGACATATCACTCACCTCGTTAAGTGATGGTCTCCGGTTATAACACATCAATATCATCACTAATATTATTTTCCTGTTGAATCGATTATAACCAAAGAGGAATATTCTCGTCAAGGAATATTCGAAAACTAAAGTAATACCACATCGTTACTTAATAATAAGAATGGATTAAAAACATTTCACAAACCTATGTTTTACGATAAAGTGATGCTTTAGTCAGTGGGTTTTGGAACGATTTTCGCGAAGGCTTTGTTTTTATTTGGTCCAAGAAAGCTTTAACACTTTTAATACTATTTAACGCTACAGTATTTTTTTTCACCTTTTTATTTGATAGTTTAGGCGTTTTATTGGTAGGTTCTTTCTACTCCCTATAAATTATCCATAATTCCCCTCCTGATAATCTACCAAAAATTTCTAACCAATACTGGGAACACCCTGCTTTTAATAAAAAATAACAAACAAAAGAGCCCAACCTTTACGGAAGGGTTCTTTTTTATAGCTTTATCTCTTTAAAACTCCGAAATGACTGTTTCCGCATTTATATACCACATGTATATTAATAATATTTTATTATAAATATTAGTTTTCAAATCTACTTTTTTACACTTTTCCAGCTTTCCCCTTTTGCTAATACCTTTTCTTTTTAAAGCGACAAATAAGCAATCGGCTTGAGACTCCCACGACTAAAGTCGCAAGCCCGAATCCTTACGGAATTACGGGTGGGATTCTTGAATGACTAAGCGTTCGCAGTCCATTTCTGTTTTGAACAGCCTTCAAGATGAGGGCATCTCATTGCCCCTCCTAAACCAGACCATATAGGTGCTTAGGCTGATTGACTGTTACCATCAATCACAGTTGCATAGCGAATATTCATCGCCCCAACGATATCACGGTGTGTCTCAAACCCACATGGACACTTGTACTTTCTGTCTTCTGCCCTGTTCTTTTCAGCGCATTTCGGACAACTTTGACTTGTATACGCTGGATTCACATATTCAACCTGAATATCAGCTAATATCGCTTTATATTCAATAAATTTTGACAAACGATAGAATGACCAAGTGTGTAGGTTTTTTTCGTTTTTACGGCTTGTTCTTGCCGTCTGTCTTATATTCGTTAATTGTTCTAATCGAATGACAGAAATATGATTTGCAATCGCAAAATTAATGATTTCACGAC